>CALMQD010000298.1 GCA_937871415.1 uncultured Phycisphaerales bacterium
GGGGGGGGGGGGGGGGGGGGGGGGGGGGGGGGGGGGGGGGGGGGGGGGGGGGGACATGAGCAACCCGCGCGTGTACGAGTTCAAGGGGACCGGGGAGTCGTCGCTGGTGTATGACGGGACGCGGGTGCGGTACGCGGACGCGGCGGGGAGTGCTTCGTGGGAGATCAACGACCGGTATGCGTACGACGAGCTGCCGGCGGGGCAGGGCGGTCAGGACGATTTCTTTCCGGTGTCGGACGTGCGTGTGCGGGCGGGTGTTGAGCCGCTGGCGCCGGGGGCGCGGGTGGTGGTGTCGCTGAGTGCGCGCGGGCACGACTTTGAGTGCGAGATCGAGGGGACGACGGTGACGGTGCGGATGCGCCGGCCGCGGGGCGAGTCGGGGCTGAGCAGCCCGTGGGAGACGCTGTCGACGGGGACGGCCCCGGCGCTGGAAGCGGGGAAGGTGACGAACGTGGAGTTCTGGCACGCGGACCAGGCGATCCGGGTGTTCGTGGATGACCGGGTGGTGGTGGGGCCGGTGGAGTATGACTGGTCGCCGGCGGAGCGGGTGCAATACGCGACGGGGCGGCCGCTGAGCGCGTGGGTGGAGGAGCAGGGGCGGCGCGGGCTGGTGACGAACGTGCTGGCGAACGAGCGGGTCTATTCGCCGGCGCAGGTGTCGTGGCGGTTCCGCGGTCCGGTGCGGCTGTACCGGGTGGGCGTGGATCGGGATATTTATTACCGGGCGTCGGAGGCGCCGTATCGGCTGCCGGCGCTGGGGACGTCGCCGTTCTCGCCGCTGGTTTTGAAGGACAAGCAGTACTTCTGCTGCGGGGACAACTCGCCGGCGTCGCTGGACGGGCGGTTGTGGGGCTATCCGGAGCCGTGGGTGCGTGATGAGTTCGGGGCGGACCCCGGGGTGGTGCCGGGCGACCTGCTGCTGGGGCGGGCGTTCTTTGTGTACTGGCCGAGCCTGATCAAGGAGCGTGGGCCGCTGCCGATGCCGGACTTCGGCCGCATGCGGTTCATCTGGTAAAGAGGGGTTGCGGGGCGTGGTGGGAAAGCGGGGAGGATGTGCGGTGTGGCCGGGGCGGGCGGGAGGGCGAGCGCTGGCGGCGGACGGGGGGCGCTGTAGAGTGGATGGATGCTGATGGTTCCGGTGCTTGGCGCGGATCCGGTTCTGCCGGCGTGGCTGGTGATGCCGCTGGCGGGCGTGACGCTGCTGGTGATCGCGGCGCACGTGGTGGCGATGCACGTGAGCGAGATGCCGGTGAAGCGTCGGCGGATCCGCAGCGCGGCGGGCGTGCTGATGATGATGGTGACGGCGCTGCTGGCGTATGCGCTGGGGGTGCTCGATGCGCTGCCATCGCCGGCGTCGGACCCGCAGGCGACGCGTGCGTTCGTGCTGTGCTGGCTGGCGATCCTGGGGCTGCTGATGCTTGTGGTGATGCTGGCGGTGATCGACCTTGGGCACACGGCGCGCCTGGCGGCGGCGGCGCGGAAGGACCTGCGGCGGGAGCTGCGCTCGCGGCTGGAGCGTGAACTGGCGGACCGGGCGTCGCAATCACAGTCGCAGTCGCGGTGAGTCGGCGGAGCGGCGGCGGGAGGCACCCACTTTGTCGGGTTGGGCGCGGCGGTAGACTCGTGGCGTGAGCGGCGCGCGAACAAGTCGGGAGGTCGGAGGGGCCGGGCCGGTGCCGGCGTGGCTGGGGCGCGTGCTGGAGCCTTTGTATCGCGCGGAGATCGGGCGGCGGAACCGGCGGTTTGACCGGGGCGTGGGGGTTGAGCGTCTGCCGGTGCCGGTGATCAGCGTGGGGAACCTGTCGGTGGGCGGGACGGGGAAGACGCCGATGGTGATGCACGTGGTGCGTCTGCTCCTGGAGGCGGGGCGCAAGCCGTGCGTGGCGATGCGGGGGTATGCGAAGACGGGGAAGAGGCGGGATGAGGCGGGCGAGCGGCGGTTGATCAATCCGAGCGCGGGGGAGTTGTTGACGCCGCTGGCGCGGCAGGCGCTGACAGAGCGGAGGCCGGTGCTGCACTCGGACGAGGCGGACCAGTATCGGCGTGCGTTCCCGGGGATGCCGGTGGTGGCGCGGGCGGATCGGATCGTGGGCTTACGGGAACTGCTGGAGAAGCCGTTTCAGCCGACGGTGGACTGCGTGGTGCTGGACGACGGGTTTCAGCACCGGCAGATCGCGCGGGACCTGGACATTGTGCTGGTGGATGCGTCGCGCCCGCCGCAGTTGGATCACCTGCTGCCGCGGGGGTATCTGCGTGAGCCGCTGGAGTCGCTGCGGCGTGCGAGTTGCGTGGTGATCACGCACGCGGAGCTGGCGGAGGTGCCGCTGCGGGCGGGGGAGGCGGCGTGTGATGCGGACGAGTGCCGCGTGCCGGTGTCGGAGTCGCCGTCGCTGTTGGAGTTGACGTCGGTGATCGTGAGGCACCACGGGAAGCCGCCGCTGGCGGTGACGTCGCACCTGTGGACGGGGTTTGTGCGCGCGCGGTCGCACAATCTGGAGGATGATGAGGAGTTGGGGCTGGATGTGCTGCTGGGGCGGCGGGTGGTCGGGGCGTGCGCGATCGGGCACCCGCGGGCGTTTCTGGCGGGGCTGGAGCGGAACCTGTCGGCGGACAAGTCGCGGCCGGGCAAGGTGGTGGAGACGATGGTCCTGGGGGATCACGACCCGTTTGAGGAGACGACGGCGCGGAGGCTGGCGGAGATGGCGGCGCGGGCGGAGGCGGACGCGATCGTGGTGACGGACAAGGACTGGTCGAAGTTGCGGCGGTTTCCGTCGAAGTTCTGGCCGTGCCCGGTGTATCGGCCGGTGCTGTCGCTGGTGTTCTCGACGGG
>CALMQD010000299.1 GCA_937871415.1 uncultured Phycisphaerales bacterium
GGCCGCTGGCCGACCCTGTCCGCATGGACAGCCAGTGCAAGTACGCATTGGTGGCGCGGGGTCAGGCCGACGCGTACCTTCGAGTGCCGAAGAAGCGACCCCTACCGCCCGGCGGAAAGCCGGAGTACGTCGAGAGAATCTGGGACCATGCCGCGGGCACGCTCCTGGCCGCCGAAGCCGGGTGCGCGGTGAGCGACGGGATCGGCGCGGCGCTGGATTTTTCACGCGGGCGCGGCCTCGACCGCAACCGGGGCATCGTCGCCGCGGCCGAGCCGCTGCGCTCGGCGATCGTGGAGACCATCGCGAGTCTGCTCGAAGCGCGGGCGGCGGTGTGAGACTCGGTTCGTTGGGAACCCGTCCGGCTCGCCGCACTATGATCCGGTCATGACACCGGAAAAGAGCGGCAAGGCCGACAACGACAGCCGCAACACCAAACTCGAGATCGTGGTCCCCATCGGCGATCGCGTGCTCATCCGCAAGGACGAGGACAAGAAGCAGACCAAGGCGGGCATCCACCTGCCCGACAAGATCGAGATCCCGACGCTCACGGGGCGCGTCGTCGCCATCTCGCAGAAGGTCGAGAACGACGACGACTACCCGCTCAAGCGCTACGACCGCGTGCTGTTCAACCCCAAGCACGCGATCCCCGTGGAGTTCGAGGGCGATAACCGGCTCTTTGTGATCCCGGTGGAAGACGTCGTGGCGGTCTTTAGGAAGGGCGGGGAGGAGTAGGGAAGGGCGGGTCCAATCGGCCGCGGTCGGCGTTGGCGTCCGCGAACTCGGACGAAGCACGCATGGGTTCATGGCGCGGAGCGTTGCTTGCCAGTCAAACCTCACACATTCGTCACGATGCTGGTGCTGTCCGGCCTCGTCTTGTTGAGCGCCGGAAGTTTGTTGAAAGCGTGTTTCACCTCGGTCGCTATTCCGCGACTGGCGGCTCACGCGATACTCATCTACGCGGATGACGGGGTGTATCTGGTCGACCGGATTACGGCGGAGACGATGCCGGGAGCGCAGTCACTCGCATATGTCGATCTCATCGTTACGGATTCTCCGACTTCGCGGTACTCGGACATCCAGCGACTCGACCGACGCTTCTCCCTGCGTGCAGGCGGCCTGCGTCAGAATCGTGCAGGAGAGGTTTATCCCGGCGCCGAGGAGATGGCGGCGTCGCTCGCGCCGGAGTACTTCGCTTCAACCCCTATTGGTCAAATCGAAGGCTTCGATGCCGCGAGACTGGTAGATGGTGCCTACCGCGCAACCAAGACGAATCCGATCGGAGTCGCGCACTGGGCAGTGTGCTTGACGATCGGATCAGGTACGAGTATTTGGTGGTTGACGCGTGGCCGGAAGTCCATCCTGGACGCTTGGGCTGCGCGGCAGGCTGCGAAAAAGCGCCTCTGCGAGTCCTGTGGCTACGACTTGTCGGGATTGAAGAGTGACCGGTGCCCCGAGTGCGGCGCGAGTTCTCCGCGAACTGCTCCCAAGGACTGAACGAGACGGCGGCTGCCCATGAAAAACCCCCGCCCAGGAAACTGGACGGGGGTCGGAAAATCCGTTGGAACTGTTTGCGTTGCGCGCCGGGCTCAGCGAGCCGCGGCCTTCTTCTTCCCCTTGCCAGCCATCATGAACTCCGGCATCCCGTCGCCCTTCTCGTACATATCGGCGAACTTGAATCCCTTGCGGCTCTTCCAGGCCTTGCGGTGGTAGGCGTCGCTGGCCAGGAGCGGGAACAGGGCGCTGAGTTCGCCGAAGACCATCTGCTCGTGCACGACGTCAACCTTGCCCCACGAGCAGGCCTCGCGGAGCGTCGAGCCCGAGAGGGCGCCGTCGCGCGAGTCGGCCACGGTCATCTGGATCGCGTACTTGTGCATGCCGATGTCGCCTCGGGCCTTGCCGCCCTTGCGCTCGTTGAGGAGTTCGGCCGCGACCACGATGTCCTGGGCGAAGTTCTTGGGCACGCCGCCGCCGAGCATGAGCAGGCCGGTGTCCTTGCAGGCGAGCTTGATGTCGGTCAGTTCGCGGAAATCCTTGCCGCTGTCGATGGCGACCTGGCCGCGACCTTCCTCGATCGCCTCGGTCTGCTGCAGCACGATGCCGAAGCCCGCGGAGCAGTCGCTGAACGCCGGCACGAAGATCGGCACGCGCTTCTGGTAGCACGACTTCACCAGGCTCTCGTTCTTGGCATACTTCGGGTTGTTCGCGAGGTACGCGCCCATCGCCTCGATGAACTCGCGGCTGGAGTACGCGCCCGGCGCGAAGGCGTTGAAGATCTCGTACGTCGCGTGGTCGCACGCGCGGAGGTCGTCCTCGTTGATGTACGTGTCGTAGATGCGGTCGATCATCATGTTCCGCAGCGTCATGTCGTCGACCGGCGGCGCCTCGGGCGAGCCCGGGGCGATGTAGTGCTTGAACCCCAGGCCCTCGAAGAAGTCCTGGTCCACGATGTTCGCGCCGGTCGACACGATCGCGTCGATCATGTTGTTCTCGACGAGCGTCACGAGCGCCTTCTTCAGGCCGGCGCTGACGAGCGAGCCCGCGAGCGTCACGATGACCGCGCACTCCTTGTCCTTGAGCATCATCGAGTAGATGTCCGCCGCCTGCGCCAGCGTGCGCGACGAGTACGCCATGTCGCGGTACGAGTCGATCACCGGGCGCGCGTCGAACGCCGTGATGTCGATGTGCTCGATCGGGCGAGAGAGCAGGTCCTTCTTGGTCCACTTGGTGCCGTTGGCCATGCGAATCACTCCTGGCGCCCGGCGCGAGTCGTTGGGCCTTCGATCGGACGTAACGCCCGACCGACGCCCGGCGCTCCTCGCCCGGTGCCTCGTACGCGGCCAAGCCCCCCTGGCCGTTGCGATGTGTGAAAGTCCCCGGGGGTGGCGGGGCCAGGAATACTACACGCGCTCCGGGCGTCGCGACGCCGCCGCCCGCGCCGACGCTCCCCGCCCGCGCGAGCACCACCTCCCCCGAGCGCGTCCGCGCGGCGGCCGTCGCGTCCACCGTGCTTGTTTCAGGCTTTCGCCGATCCCCCGCCGGCCCCACCCGCCGTCGCGTCGCCCCCGCCCGCCCCCGGGATCCCCAGCGCCCTGTAGATCTCGTCCATCACGCCCTCCATCTGGAACGGC
>CALMQD010000300.1 GCA_937871415.1 uncultured Phycisphaerales bacterium
GCACATGATCGCGCCGCCTCCCGAGCGGGCCATGATGGAGCGGGCGCGCCGGGCCATCGCCGCGAGGGAATAGGCCGAGATGTCGATGGCGGTCAGGAACGCCTGTCGCGGCGTGTCGATGAACTTGCCGGGGGAGAGCCACTCGCGGTCAGCGAATGCGATCGAGTGCACGAGGAAGTGCATCTGGTCGAAGGACTCGGCGTACCGGGCGAAGGCCGCGTCGATATCGGCGTCGTTGCCGGCGTCCATCGGGACCAGCCAGGGATCGGAGACGCCGAGTTCCTCGACGGCGCGGCGCGTGCGGCGCTCGTTCTTGTCGCCGGGCAGGTGCGTGAACGCGCAGCGCCCGCCGTGCTGGAGGATCGCCTGCGCGATGTACCACGCGTAGGAACGGTCGTTGGCGATTCCGACGATCAGCCCGGTCTTTCCCGACAGAAGCGACATGCACGAGCCTCCCTTGGTTGAGTCGCAAGATGGTTCGATCGCCATCATAGCGAGAGGGAGGGTGTTGGGGGTGCGGCGCTCCCGGGCGGGCTCAGCGGCTCTTGAGCTTGTTGAGCGCGTTGAACGCCGCGACCTTGTAGCACTCGGCGAGCGTCGGGTAGTTGAAGACGGCGTTGATGAAGTACTCGACGGTGCCCTGGAAGGCCATGACGGCCTGGCCGATGTGGATGAGTTCCGTGGCGCCGGTGCCGAGGCAGTGGACGCCGAGGACGACGCGCGACTCCTGGTGCACGAGCATCTTGAGCATGCCGATCTCATCGCCCAAGAGGTGCCCGCGTGCGGTCTCCTTGTACTGCGCGATGCCGGACTCGTAAGGCACGCCAGCGGCGGTGAGACGCTCTTCCGTCCAGCCCACCATCGAGATCTCCGGCACGCTGTAGATGCCGTAGGGAAAGAGGTCCGGGATGCTCGAGGCCTGCTCGCCGAACATGTGGCACGCGGCGACACGCCCCTGCTCCATGCTTGTGCTGGCGAGCGCGGGGAAGCCGATGACGTCGCCGACGGCGTACAGCCCCGGCACGGCCCGTGCCGGCTGGCCCTTCTCCGGACCCGGGATGACCGCCTGGAAGTGCTCGTTGACCTTGATGCGTCCGCGCTCGTCGGCCTTCACGCCCAGCGTCTCGAGCCCGAGCCGCTCGGTCGCGCCCTGACGCCCGATGCAGTACATCAGGCACTCGGCGCGGAGCGTCTTGCCGGATTCGAGCACCGCCTCGACGAGCTCCGTGCCCGCGCCGCGCGCTTCGTCCGGGGCCGAGGCGACCTTGCGGATCGAGATCACCTTCTCGCCCAGACGGAGCGTCACACCCGCCTGGCGCAGGTGGTACTGCAGGGCCTCGCAGATCTCGCTGTCGAGAAACTCGAGCAGTCGCGGACGGCCCTCGATGAGTGTCACGCGCACGCCGAGCGCGCCGAGCATCGAAGCGTACTCGGTGCCGATGACGCCGCCGCCCACGACGAGCATCGTCGACGGCAGCTTCTGGATGTGCAGGATGTCGTCGGAGGTAAAAATCTGGCTGTTGTCGAAGGGGATGTTGCTCGGGCGCGCGGGCGAGGTGCCGACAGCGACAAGGATGTTGCGGGCACGGACCGACTCGGTGTTCTCGTCCGCCGTGCGGACGCTGACGACGCCCTCGCCGGCGATCGAGCCCCAGCCTCGTCGCAGGTCGATGGAGTTCGAAGAGAACTGCTGGCGGACGATGTCGATCTCGGCGCGGATGACGCGCTGGCACGAGCCCATGAGTTCGGCGAGCGTTTCGGCGCGATCGAACGCGAGGTAGCCGGCGTTGCGGGTCTCGGCGAGGGCTTTGCGCGCCGAGAGGTGGTCGACCACCGCTTCGCGGAGCGCCTTGCTCGGGATCGTGCCCGTGTTGATCGCCACGCCGCCGACCACGTCCATCTTCTCGATGACGCAGACTTCCTTGCCGAGTTTGGCGGCTTGGATGGCGGCTTTCTGGCCGCCGGGGCCCGAGCCGATGACGACGAGGTCATATGTCTTCACGGGCCCGGTCCTTTCTGCGGATGGCCTTGCGGGTACTGGAGATAGGAGATTATCGGCGGACGGTCACGGGGTCTTGACTCGCCGGTTCCGGGCGGTCGCCATGGAGAAAACCGTTCGATTTGGCCAATTGGCCTTGCGTCGACACCCCGAAGCGCGGTAGCTTGAAGTCGCACGACTGACCGAGCCATTGGAGCCGGCGGGCAACGCCATGAGCGTGCTTGCCGCCGCGCGAGAGAGAGAGCCCCAGCGCCCCGCGCTGGTTCCGCGTTCGGACCGTGACGCCCGAAACCATATCGACGCACCCGGCGCTTCTCAGCCCAGGTTGTGCGCCTTTGCACCGACGCGGCGTGTTGTTCACGCCGCACAGTATCTCCGTTCCACGGAGGAGGGACACATGAAGCGTTTGAACTTCGCATGGGCTGCGCTCGGTTCGCTGGCGGTCGGCACGAGCGCGATCGCGGCGAACATCAACTCCATGGCGACCGGCGCCGACATGGCCGGCGCCCGAGTGATCGTGGACTGGGAGCTCCCCGGCGGCCCGGTTGTCTCGATCACCGGGATCTGGGTCGCGAGCGGGCCGGACAGCGGATTCTGCACGGTTCTCGACCCGATCGCCCCGGCGCCGGGTGCGGGATTCGCCCACTTCGCCGTGAGCGGCGACACGTTCGTGAGCAACTGGATCATCGACAACCGATCGGACTGGTGGATCCGGCGCGTCACGTTCGACCTCACGCCGTCCATCTCGCTCTACGACGACTCGCCTGTCAATCCCGATTCGCCGGGCAGCGCCGCCGGGCGCGACAGCGTCGTCTACGACCCGATCAACTCCAGCGCGCCGGCGCACCTGCTCAGCGACGAGATCCTGCCCTGGGGTGACGGCAAGAACCTCGGCGACATCTGGCTGGGCGAGTTCATCGAGTGGGCGCCCGCGGGGGCGCCGGGCTCGTTCGGCGCGTTCACGACCTACAGCTACTTCGACGACACGGACACCATCCCCGCGCCCGCGACAGTGCTCATGGTCGCCGGCGGCGGTATGCTGGCGTCCCGG
Source organism: uncultured Phycisphaerales bacterium (assembly GCA_937871415.1). GTDB lineage: Bacteria > Planctomycetota > Phycisphaerae > Phycisphaerales > UBA1924 > JAHBK01. The sequence continues at coordinate 3,051 of CALMQD010000300.1, forward strand.
CGCCGGCGTTAGACGTCGGCCAAGTGCCGTCCCGCGTCGTCACGCACAACCCGCTTCTTCTTCGCACGGGCTGCCCGGTCGCAGCCCTTTTTCATTGGGGCGTCGTTGGCCCGGTCACTCGAAACGCATGTGCTTGACGCTCTCGCCCGAGTCGCGGAGTTCCGCCAGCGATTCAACGCCGATGTCGAGGTGGAGGCGCACGAAGTTCTGCGTCACGCTCTTGTCGCTCGCGGCGGTCTTGACGCCCTCGGGGGTCATCGGACTGTCGGAGACCAGCAGGAGCGCGCCCTTGGGGATCGAGTTGGCGAAACCGACGAGGAAGATCGTCGCCGCCTCCATGTCGCGCCCGATCGCGCGGATCTTCCGCAGGTACTCCTTGAACCGTTCATCGTGCTCCCACACGCGTCGATTGGTGGTATAAACCGTGCCTGTCCAGTAGTCGCAGTCGTGCTTGACGATCGCCGCCGAGACCGCCTTCTGCAGTCGAAAGGAGGGGAGGGCGGGCACCTCGGGCGGCATGTACTCGTTGCTCGTCCCTTCACCCCGGATGGCGGCGATGGGCAGCACGAAGTCGCCGATCTTGGCCTTCTTCAGCCCGCCGCACTTGCCCAGGAACAGCACGGCCTTGGGTTCCACGGCGGCGAGCAGGTCCATGACCGTCGCGGCCATGGCCGAACCCATGCCGAAGTTCAGGATCGTGATGTTGTTGGCCGTCGCGGACTGCATCGGCATGTCGCGACCCACGACCGGCACGCCGAACCGCTCCGCGAACATCTCGATGTAGTTCGAGAAGTTCGTGAGCAGCACGTACTGCCCGAACTGCTTGAGCGCCAGGCCGGTGTATCGCGGCAGCCAGTCGCGGACGATCTGTTCCTTGGTCTTCACGCCCGCAGTGTATGAGAGAGCGGCGCCGGCGCCGCCATTATCCGCGAAACCAACGCTACACTCGCGCCGGAGCATTCCCCGCGGTTTTCCCTCGGCCCCGATGATCCTCCGGAGACGCACCTTGACGGTCCCCACACCTCCCTCGAACCCACCGGCCCCGCCGTTCCCGGTCTCGCTCATGCCCGCCGGCTCCATCCCCGACGCCGTCGCCACCGTCACGCTCGAACCAAACCAGGGGCCGATGGTCGTTCTCGACCTCACGCTGATCCAACGGATCGAGGCGACGCTCCATTCGCTTCCGAAGGGGCTCCGCGGTCTGGTGCTGGCCTCCGGCTCGCCGCGTGTGTTCGTCGCCGGGGCCGACCTCAAGTCCATCCAGGCCCCGGGCCCCGGTTCGGCCGGGCTCGATGACCACGGGCTGGACGCCTATCTCGCCTATGGCCAGCGCGTCTTCGGGATGCTCTCGCAGTTGCCGTTCCCGACCGCCGCGGCCATCAACGGTGCGGCTCTGGGAGGTGGACTTGAACTGGCGATGCACTGCGACGGGCTCATCGGCGCGCCCGACTCGGGCGTCGCGGCCGGGAACAAGCCCTTCCCCATCGGACTACCGGAAGCCGGGCTCTCCATCTGCCCCGGGTGGGGTGGAACCAACCTCCTGCCGGCGCGAATCGATCCGGCCGACGCCATCGCGAGGACCGCTTCCGGACAGACCATGATGGTCGGGGACGCCATCAAGGCGGGGCTCTTTGACCAGGTCGCCCCGGACGCCGCCAGCCTTCTCGAGACCGCCCGACGGTGGGTCGTCGCTCAGGGCGGCACGTCGGGCTCGGTGCTGGTTCCCGGCGGGCGTCGCGACGGAGCCCCGAGCCGCTGGATCGGACGCACCTCGTTCAAGACCCGGGTGCAGGCCGCCTTTGCCACGATCCGCGATACGCTGCCCAAGACCGAGTCCGCCCGGGCAGTCGCGGCGGCGGTTCACGCCGGGCTCGAAAGCCCGCAGGGCTGGCAAGCGGCGCTGGATGTCGAAAGGCGGGAACTGGTTCGCCTGCGCTCGACGCCGGAAGGCCGAGCCGCGATCCAGGGGTTCTTCGACAAGAGCCGGAAATAGCCCGTTGAGCATGGTGTTTTCGGCATCCAACGCGACATGGCGGCGAAGTCAAAACCGCCGTGGTTTCGAGTTGCCCCCCGTCGTCCAGCGGGATTCAATCGAGGAGCACGATTCTCGGATTCGGCAGTCGTTTGGCGACAGCCGAGTCCGTGGCATTTCGGTTCACACCCGCGCCCGCGGCGGTCCCCCCTCCCCCCACTCTCGCTTCCACCACGCCCCATCTCAGGCTGACAAAGGGCTCCACTTATGGCCGACCTCAAGAACATCAAGGGCATTTCCGACGCCGACAAGAAGCTGCTCGAGCAGGCTGAGGAATGGCTGGGGACCGAGCCGGCCAAGATGGGCCCGGCCAAGAACATCTTTTGGGGCAACGTGAAGGAGGAGTTTTACTTCCCCTATCCGCAAGTGGATGCCCGCGAAGAGGCCGAGTGCGATCAGTTGCTCGCCCGACTCGATGAGTACCTCCGCAAGGAGCACCCGGCGATCCAGATCGATCAGGACCAGGAAATTCCGCGCTGGGTCGTCGATCGGCTTTTCCAACTCGGTGTGCTCGGCATGACCATCCCCAAGGAGTACGGCGGGCTGGGGATGGGCATCACCTCCTACAACCGCGTGCTGGAACGCATCGGCAACTCGTGCGGCTCAACGGCGGTGCTTGTGTCCGCGCACCAGTCCATCGGCTGCAAGGCCGTCATGCTCTTCGGCTCGCCCGAGCAGAAGAAGCAGTGGCTGCCGCACCTGGCCAAGGACTGGCTCAGCGCGTTCTGCCTCTCCGAGCCCAACGTCGGGTGCGACGCCGGCGGGCAGGAGACCGAGTTCGTCAAGGACGGCGACTACTACATCGTGACCGGCGAGAAAAAGTGGGCGACCAGCGGCGCGATCTCCGGCCTCTTCACCGTCATGGCCCGCGAGAAACGCGCCGACGGCAAGGGCAAGATCTCGGCCCTGGTCATGCACCCGTGGCAGGAAGGCGTCGAGATCTACCAGAAGAACCGCAGCAAGTGCGGCATCCGCGGCACGTGGCAGGCCCGCATCCGCTTCCACGGCGTGCGCGTGCACAAGGACCATCTGCTGGGCCAGGAAGGGCGCGGCCTGCAGATCGCGCTTTCGTGCCTCAACTACGGGCGCTGCACGCTGTCGGCGGGAATGCTGGGCGGGGCCCGCAAGACGATGGACCAGTCGATCAAGTGGTCCGACACTCGGTTCCAGTTCGACAAGGCGCTCAACGACAAGGAACTGGTGCGCAAGCGCATCGCCAACATGGCCGCGCTCTGCTACGCGATGGACGCAACGCTCTACATGACCACCGGCATGCTCGACCGCAAGGACGAGGACATCATGGTGGAGACGGCGATCTGCAAGACGTTCTGCTCGGAGATGGGCTGGCGCGTGGTCAACGATGCGCTGCAGATCATGGGCGGCGAGTCGTACATGACCGAGAACGAGGTCGAGCGCGTCTTCCGCGACTCACGCATCAACCTGATCGTCGAGGGCTCCAACGACCTGATGCAGTCGTTCATCTTCGGCTACGGCGGAAAGCAACTCGCCGAGAAGATGCTCAACATCAAGTACCTGCTCACGTGGGAGGGCGACGGCACGCCGCAGTCGCCGTTGAAGCGGATCGGGCGGCTCGTGCGGGCCTCGCTGAACACGAAGGTCATGGCCGCGGCGATCCCACTGGGGCTCGAGGTCTACGGGCGCATCCGCGGCAAACTGCCGACGGTGTCGAAGGTCTCGCCGGAACTCGCGTCGTACGCCGAGCGGATGTGCTACCTCGTGCGCGACCACGCCCACCACTTCAAGATCCTGAGCAAGAAGTGGGACGTGAAGATGCTCGACCGCCAGGCGGTGCAGGCGCGGCTCGGCGACTCGTGCATCCTGCTGCACGCGTGGGCCTGCACGCTGAGCAAACTCGACCGCGACCTCAAGGCCCACAAGGCCTCCGGCGGCGGGAAGGACCTGGAGTTCGAGCGCGACCGCAGCGCGGCCATCCACTTCTTCGACCTGGCCGAACTGGAGATCCGCGAGTCGTTCCGCAAGTGCTACGAGAACGCGGACGACACGATGCTCGTCGCGGCGGACGCGGCGATCGCGCACAACCGCTCGCTGCCGAACGCCCAGTTCGTGATCCCGGAGAAGTCGCCGATCGCCAAGGGCACGGGCAAGACGCCGCGTCAGGACGGCATCAAGCAGTTCCCGGGCGAGGCGTTCGGCGAGAAGCACCCGGCCGCGGCGTATCGGTGAGATCGGCGCGGGAAACGGCGGGAATCGAATTCGCCGCGGGGCGGTCTCGGACTCGCTCGCCGCTGCCGATGGCTTGCGTCGTTGGTCCCCTAGTCTGCGCTTTCCTCGCCAAGCGAATACAGAGCGACCGACGCGGATACTCGAACCCCGCGGTCGCCATGGAGTAACGCGAGACCTTTCAGTTCACCGACGATGAACCTCCGCTTTCGGGCATCGACCCTTGAGTAGATCATCTTCAACCCGTGGATTGCACCTCGAAACGCGGCGGGCTGGATTCTGGAATCAATCAGAGAAGTGAGCGCGGGGTAGCCGACCGACACGTGCACATGGTCCCCGAGCAGGTCGCCGGCCATCCAGCAATCGAGAGAGAGCATCCGCTGACGCGATCGCAGAAACGCGACGGCGAGCGAGGCTCCCTCCTTGTCAAAGGCCACGGATTCCCGCTCCGTGGTTTCGACGCTGATCGCGGCCAGAACGGAGAACTTCGGGATCGACGGCTTCGG
>CALMQD010000301.1 GCA_937871415.1 uncultured Phycisphaerales bacterium
CGCTTCGGCGGCGGCGAGGACAACTTCCACTTCATCACCGTCGGCTTCAACCAGTACTACGCCGGTCACGCCGCCAAGGCCTCGATCGACGCCGTCTGGAGCCTGAACGACACGAGCAACCTCGTCTCGACGGGCGCTCTGTCCGACACGGGCGTCGGCCTCCTGGGCGACACCAACGAGGGCGAAGTCGCCATCCGTCTCCAGATGCAGCTCCTGTTCTAAGGCTGCGTCCACGTCCGAGAACTTTCCGGCCCGCCGAGTCAGAGCCTCCGGGCTTCAATCGACCGAGCCGGAAAGCGCAAGATTGCACCACAACCGGCCCCCGCTTGGGGGCCGGTTGTCTTTTTGTGCCCCATCGGTGAAAGAACCTTCACAGCGAGTCGGTCCGGAAACCCGATAGGAAAACAACCGACAGGTTCAACCCGAAACCGCAGGGTGCCCGATAGATAGTCGATAGACAGGTCTGTTATAGCCTGCTAATCTCTGAGCCCCGGTCCGAGAAGGCCGGGCCAACTTCGAAGAAAGGAGCGTCCATGACACGTCCGATGGTACTTTCACTGGTGGCCGCCGCTGGGCTGGCCGCCCCCGCGCTGGCCGCAACGTCGAGCGACGACGTCCGCGCGATCGTGAGCGAGATGATGAGCGACGCGGAGACCCGCTCGAGCCTGCTGGCCGGCGGCGACGCGGGCCACGACGGCAAGTTCTTCATCGCGGGCGACGGCTTCCGCCTCAACGTCGGCGGCGCGATCCAGACGCGCTACCTGATGGACTTCCGCGACGACAGCAACTCCGGCGACGACTTCTCCAACGGCTTCCAGGTCCCCAAGACCCGCGTCAACTTCGGCGGCACGGTCAACAAGGACTGGAACTTCTGGGTCGACGCGCAGTTCGACACCACCGGCGAAGGGAGCGGCCAGTTCAAGCTGCTCGACGCGCTGTTCGGGTACAACTTCGCCAACGGCTGGGGCCTGTACGTGGGCCAGCTCAAGCCGCCGATCATCCGTGAGGACGCGATGAGCGACTTCAAGCTCCTCGCCGTCGAGCGCGCCCCGAGCACCGACTTCCTGCGTCACGACCGCGTGAAGGCCGTCTGGCTCCAGTACCAGGCGGAGAACTGGCGCACCTGGCTGACGTTCAACTCGGGCGCCAACACCGACAACACGGACTTCAACGCCTCGAACAACGCGGACTACGCCTTCAGCGCCCGCTTCGAGTTCCTCTTCGCCGGCAAGTGGGACCAGTTCGCCGACTTCACCAGCCCCAAGGGGAGCGACTTCGGCGCCATGCTCGGCATCGCCGCGCATTACCAGGGCCCGCACAACACGCCCAACCCCGCCGACGTCGACACCTCGGTGTTCCTGTACACCGCCGACCTGGGCCTCGAGGGTGACGGCTGGAACCTCTTCGGCTCGTTCATCGGGCGCCACATCGAGCAGGACACGCTCGGCACCGACGGCACCGACCTCGACGATTTCAGCTTCGTCATCCAGGGCGGCCTGATGCTCACCGACAAGTTCGAGATCTTCGGGCGCTACGACGCGCTCATCGTCGACGACGACCGCGGGTTCAACAACGACTACATGAGCTGGATCACCGGCGGCGTGAACTACTACTTCGCGGGGCACGCCATCAAGTTCACCGGCGACGTGGTCTACGCCATCGACGACACGCTGCCCGACGTCTCGGCGCTCGGCGGCTTCAGCACGACGCAGGGCCTGCAGGGCGACACCACGGAGGGCGAGGTCGCCATCCGCCTGCAGATGCAGCTGCTCTTCTGATCGTCGGTACAGAGTCTGACTCTCCCGCAGGGACGCAGCCCCGGCGGGGCATGAGACGCAACGGCGGCCGCCCGAGAGCAACCGGGCGGCCGCTTTTTTTCGGCGCACGCCGGTGCGCCGCGTCCCCCGCCCGGGCGGGTGCGCCGGCGGCGGGGACTGCACGCAAACCGGCGACTCATTAGAATGGCCGCGTGACCTCCCCATCGGGCAAACCGGCCAGGACCCCGTCGCGCCACGCGCACCGGCGGTCACTGCTGCCGATGTTCGTGCTGGGGGCGCTCGTGGGCTCGCTCGTCGGGGCCGCGGGCTACACCGCCCACTTCGCGCACGCGACGTCGTACCTCTCCGACGATCCGCGCGCGTGCGTGAACTGCCACATCATGAACGACCAGTACGCGAGCTGGTCGAGCTCGTCGCACCACGCGCGAGCGACCTGCAACGACTGCCACGTGCCGCACGACTCGATCCTCAGCAAGTACTACGTGAAGGCCGAGCACGGCTACCGGCACTCCAAGGGCTTCACGCTCCAGGACTTCCACGAGCCGATCCAGATCAAGACCTCCAGCCGCAACGTGGTGATCGCCAACTGCGTCCGCTGCCACGCGACGATGACGCACGAGATCCGCTCGGCGGCGGGGCACGCCGAGGCGAGCCGCGCCAGCGCGGCGCCCGGCGAGAGCGCGGGGTTGTTCAGCGGCGGCGGGGGGGTGTGGGGCGACCAGGAAACGTCCGGCGGGCTCGACTGCATCCACTGCCACTCGGCGGTGGCGCACGGCCCGCGCCGGTGAGGGTGAACATGACGAACGACACGCACAGCGGACGCGATACCGGGCCCGATGCACCGCAGGCGGGAGTGCCGGGGGAAGCGCCGCCCCCGGCCCGCGCGCGCTCGGGCGCGCCGGCGCG
>CALMQD010000302.1 GCA_937871415.1 uncultured Phycisphaerales bacterium
AGCCACTTGGACGACCTCGCTTTGATTTCGCGCGCGAGCGTGGCATTCGCGATGTCGGGTGGGAACCGAATGAGCAGGTGGACGTGATCGGGCCGGCCGTTCCCCGCCAGAAGTTGCGCTCCGAGGTCCTTGCAGATGCCGCCGATGAAGGCGTAAAGCCTGTCGTGGATTTCGGGCGTGATCCACGGCGCACGATCCCGCGTACCGAAGACCATGTGGTAGTAGTTCTGGGTCCAGGACGACGGCATGGCGGCAGTCTACAGAGCGGCGCTTCAAGCGCCCGCTTCGCGGGCTTGATGGGGAACAAAGGAAGGGGAGGGGATGTTGCGGTGCCCAGATGCTTCGCATCTGGCAACCAACGCGAGCCCGCCGCGCGGGCTTGATGCGAGCAATCGCGGCATCGATCGAACTTCAGTCCTCTTCCGCCTCGTCGAACGCGCCCTTGCGGGCCTCGTCTTCGACGTACTTGCGGAAGTCCGTCATCTTGTACGAGATAAAGCAGAACGCGTGGTGCAGCGCGAGCCACTCCAGGTCCGTGGGGTCGGCCTGCAGGTCCTTGCGCAAACGATCGAGTTCGGCCAGCAGCGTCTCGGCTCTCATCTTCGCGGGCATCTTCGTCTCCGTGTCGCGTCGGTGCTTGCTCAGCCGGATTGAAGGCCGGGTGAGGCTGGTCAGGCGGCGCGGCCGGCGGCCGGTCCGGCGTCTGCTCGCGTGGATAGCCGCTCGCGCAAGCGCCCGATCACGGTCGCGCCGAGCAAAAGCGCCGCGAGGATGAGCACCACGCTCGGGCCGGCCTGCCAGTCCAACTCGATCGCGAGCGCGACGCCCGCAACGAGCGAGACCAGCCCCGCGCCGAGCGAGACCGCCAGCGCGGTGCGGAGGCGGTCGGTCACGCGCAGCGCCACCGCGCCGGGAAAGACCAGCAGCGCCGTCGCCAGGACCACGCCCGCGACGCGCGTCGCGCTCACCACCGCCAGCGCGAGCAGGACCATGAGCGAGACACGCAGCACGCGCGTCGGCACGCCGAAGGCGCGGGCCGAATCCTCGTCAAAGGCAAAGAAGAGCATGGGCCGGCGCAGGAGCGCGACCGCGGCCACGACGATCGCGGCGAGGATCAGGCTCGTCGCCGCCTCGGCCCCGCCCGCCGCGAGGAGCGAACCGAAGAGGATCGACTCCCAGGAGCGCGGGGCGTAAGTCAAGCCTTCCGCGGCGGCGATGCGCGGGGCGGTCTGCACGAGGATCGCGCCCAGCGCCATCGAGCCGACGAGCACGATGCCGATCGCCGTGTCTTCGGGGACCGCGCGCCGGTTCGAAAGACCCGCGATGACCACGGCGCTCAGGATGCAGAACGCGGCGATCACGGCGACTTCCATCGGCGAGCCGGGCGAGATGAGACCGAGCGCGCCGAGAATCGCCGCGACGCCGATGCCGCCGAAGGCCGCGTGCGAAACGCCCTGACCGACGAATCCCAGTCGCTTCACGACCACCAGCGGCGAAAGGAGCGAGCACATGACGACGACGCCCGCGCCCGCGGCGAGGGCGTCGAGCGTCATCGCCCGCATGTCGGGGTCGGCGAGATAGTCGGTGATTCTCACGCACCACCGCCTTTCCCAACGCGGGCCCCACCACCCCCCCCACTGTCTTTCGCAACGCCGCCGATCGATCGGCCGGACGCCGAGACGTTGAGCGAGACGGGGCGGGAGTCGGGCCCGGTTGTGCCGTGGGCGTGTGCAGGGTCGGTGCAGGGTTCGTTGGTGCCGTGCGCGTGGATGTGCATGCCGTGCAACGCGCCGGGAAGGCCCGCGATGTCGTGCGCGAAGAGCTCGGCGAGCACCTGGGGTGTCAGGCCCTGCGGGCTGGTGTGCGAGTGCAGACGCCGCGACAGGCACGCGACACGGTCCGAGCCCGCGGCGACGGCGCGGATGTCGTGGCTGATGATCAGGATCGTGAGCGGATGGCCCGTCTCCGGGTCGCCGAGTTCGCGGTGCAGGCGGTCGAGCAGCGCGGCGAACTGCTCCTGCCCCGCGGCGTCGATGCCGACCATCGGCTCGTCGAGCGCGAGGATCCGCGCATCGGCCGCGAGGGCACGGGCGATGAGCACGCGCTGCAGTTGGCCGCCCGAGAGTTTGCCCGCCGGGCGCGAGGCGAACGCGCTGACGCCGGTGAGTTCGATCATGCGCTCGGCGCGTTCCGCCAGGGCCCTGGGGATCGTGCGGAACGGATTGGCGCGCCAAGATGCAGCGAGTTGCACGACCTCGCGCGCCGAGATCGGCAGCGCCAGTTCAACGCCCGAGCGCTGCGGCACGTAACCGATCACGCCGCGCTTGCGGGCCGCTTCGGGCGAGAGGCCGCCGACGCGGATGGTGCCGGAAGAGGGGCGGAGCAGGCCGAGGATGAGTTTGAGGAGCGTCGACTTGCCGCCGCCGTTGGGACCCAGGATGCCCAGACGCTCGCCGGGCTCGACGCGCAGCGAGATGTCGGAGAGCGCGCTGCTCGCGGCCCCGGGGTAGGTGAAACAGACATGGTCCACCTCCACAGCGGCGACGCGCGCGGGAGCAGGCTGGGGGTTGGCAATCGGGCGGGCGGTCACGGTTGGGAGGGCGGTGATGGCCGAGAAGGTACCGCATTCGGCGCGGCGCGGCGAGCGGGCATCGCCATGCGCAACGCCTCAAGGTTGGCCCGCATCGTCTGGACATAATCACCGCTCCCCAGCGGGTCGAGCGTCAGAACCCGCGCTCCCGCCGCCTTCGCGACGCGGTCGGCCGCGGCGCGGCTGAGTTGCGGCTCGACAAAGACGACCAGTGGCACGCCCGGGTGGGACGCGGCGTGCGCCCGCAGGGCCTTGATCGCCGCTTCGATCGCCCCGGGCGTGGGCTCCTCGGCGTGCAGGCCCGCCAGCGGCGCGGTCTTGAATCCGTATCTCGCGGCGAGTCGCGAATAAGCGTCGTGCGCGACGACCACCGTCTTGGCGTCGCTCGCTTCGGTCATCGCGCGATAGTCGCGGTCGAGGTCGGCGAGTTGCTGGTCGAGTTTCTCCCGTGCATCGGCCAGGCGCTCGAGGGCGTTGGCGCTCGCCCCGCCCTGCTTCAGGCCGGCCTCGATGCTCGCGGCGACCGAGGCCGCGAACTGGCGTGCCAGCACCGGGTCAAGCCACACGTGCGGGTCCGCGGCCCCGTCGCCAGAGTGCCCATCCCCCCCGCCGCACTCCGGCCCATGCTCGTGCGCGCCGTGGTCGTGGTCGTGGTCATGGTCGTGCGCGTCCGCCTTCGCGGCGGCGGAGATGCCCACCGCCTGAGCAAACTGGAACGGCAACGGCGCCTCGGCGTCTTGCCCGTCGCCGCCCTGGCGCTTGCGAAGCACATCCTCGACACGGACATCGAGCCCGAGACCGACGGTGACGACGACATCGGCCTTCACGACGGCCGCGAGTTTGGAAGGCGAGAGTTCAAAGGCGTGTTCGGACACTCCGGGAGGGATCAGGACCTGGATCGTGCTTCCCTCGGGCAGCAACGGCTCGACTAGCCCCTTGAGCGGCGGGATGGAGACGACCACCTTGAGGGGGCCGCGGATGGCGCGCGTTGGGAGCGCAGCGGGCGCGCCGGTAGCGGCGACCGATGTGACGGAAACCGCGTCGGACGCGGATCCCCCCGGCTGGTCGATCGCGGCATGAACCGGGCTTGCGATGCTGCATGCGGCGGCCAGCGTCGCGAGGACCTGGACGAGGTTGGATGGGTGCCTGTTCATCTGTCGTCGCCGCGATTGACTCTCGAAACGCGAAGGTCCCTGTGTTCGTCGGGTGGTCATTCCCAGCGCCGAGGGATCTGCGCCGTGGTCATTGTAGATGCAACTCAGGTGCAAGAGCAAGAGGTCGGCGACCCGCTCAGCCGCGGGCTTCGGACAGCCGGGCGGCGGGTTGCGCGGCAGTTCAAGTGGATGACGCGGGG
>CALMQD010000303.1 GCA_937871415.1 uncultured Phycisphaerales bacterium
TGACCCGCGGCCCGGACGGGCGCGAGCGCCGGGCCTTCGGCGAGCGAAATGACCGGGGTGGATTCGCGCCGGCCCCGCCGGCGCTCCTTCGTCGATCGTTGTCCTACGCACCCTTTGAAGTCTCGGAGACCCACCATGCATGACGATCCCTCCTACGGGCCATACGGCGGCGGACACGGCGGCCATCGCGGCGGCGGGCGCGGCGATCGCGGGCACGGTCCCGGGCACGGGCGCGGCCGGGGCGTGCCCCTCACCGAACTCGATCCGGCTCTCACCGACGTGAGCCGGAAACTCATCGGGTGCGCGATCGAGGTGCACAAGGGCCTCGGACCGGGTTTCGACGAGTCGGTCTACCAGGCCGCGCTCGAGTACGAACTGCGACAGGCCGGCGTCGCCTTCGCGGCGCACCAGAAAGTGCCCGTGAAGTACCGCGGCCAGGAAGTCGGTTTCAAGGAGGCCGACCTCATCGTCGACAACCGTTTCATCGTCGACATGATGGCCAGCCGCGGCGAGATCGGCAGCACCGAACGCGCCGCGCTGCGGGCGCTGCTCCGCGCGGCAGACATGGAACTGGGGCTCATCATCAACTTCGCCGAGCGCCGCCTCAAGGACGGGCTTGTCCGAGTGCTCAACCCGGACAAACTCAACCTCGCCCGCGGTGGGGAGCACGACGACGACCTGCACGACGACGGCGGCGAGCCGATGGCCTGACCGGAGTTCTGTATCGAACGGAGTGCAAACCCCGCGTTTCGACGCGGGGTTTTTCGTTGCGCCGATGCCGGAATCGGCGGCCCCGCGGGTGTCTTTGGGCGCGGGTCGTCCCCCGGCGGGCTAAGGTTCTCCCGTGGAGACGAGAACGGGGTGAGGGCGGGGGTGGTGGGACCCGGGGCACACATCCATGACGGCTTCCGCAACGGCGACGGGCTCGAACACGCAGACCGGTTCCAAGTCTTCTTCGGAGCGTTCGGCCCTCGCCATCCAGGGAGGAACGCCCGTCACCACAACCCCGGTCCCGTTCATGTCCCCCGGCCTGGCGGCGGCGGACATCGACGCCGCGATGGGCGTGCTCAAGAGCGGCATGCTCCGCGCCGCCAAGAAGTGCGAGGAACTCGAGCAGCGCTTCGCGAAGATCTCTTCCGCCAAGCACGCGATGACCTGCGCCAACGGCACCTGCGCCCTGCAACTCGCTTACGAGCCGCTCTTCAACCCCGGCGACGACGTGCTCGTTCCGGCCTGGAGCTACATCGCGACGGTGAGCATGGTCGTGGCGCGGGGCGCGCGTCCGGTCTTCGTGGACGCTCTCGAGGACACGATGCAGATCGACGTCGCGGACGCGGCGAGGAAGATCACGCCCAAGACCCGCGCCATCGCCGCGACGCACCTGTACGGCTGCCCGGTGGACATCGACGGCGTTCAGTCGCTCGCGGCCAAGCACGGGCTCAAGGTGATCTACGACGCGGCGCAGTCGCACCTGGCGACGTACAAAGGCCGGGGCATCGGCGCGTACGGCGACGCCGTGACCTACTCGTTCTACGCGACCAAGAACTTCGCGACCGGCGAGGGCGGCATGGTCACGTGCAACGACGACGCCCTGGCGCGGCAGATCAAACTGCTCCGCTCGCACGGCGAGACCGACAAGTACCTGCACGAGCAGGTCGGTTACAACTACCGCATGAACGACATCACGGGCGCGATCGGCTGCTCGCGGCTGGACCGGCTCGAGGCCGAGACGGCGCAGCGCCAGAGCGCCGCGAAGCGGTTCGACGCGATCATCGGCCAGATCCCGGGCCTGACGGCGCCCAAGACCACGCCGAACTCGACCGCCGTGTACCACCTGTACGTCGTCAAGATGGACCCCAAGCAGTTCCGCTGCACGCGCGACGAGTTCTGCAAGGCGCTGCAGGCCGAGGGTGTGCCGACCGCGGTGCACTACCCGCGCTCGCTCACGCGCCAGCCGGCGTTCGCCCGGTTCGTCGACGGGCACGGCGGGCAGGGCCACCCTCCGATCGCCGACGCGCTGAGCTCCAAGGTCTTCGCCCTTCCCATGCACCACAACCTGACCGAGGACCACTTCCGGATCGTCGGCGAAGCGCTGAACAAGGTCGCCGCGGCGTACCGCGCGTGAAAACGGCCGCGCTCGAGCGCGGCCGTGGCTGAGATCGCATGAGATCGACCCGGGCACGCCAGACGCGAGGTCAACGCGCGTCGGCTGTGCCGCCCACCGGTCGGCCCTGCTTCTGCAGGTCTTGATACAACATCAGCGCGTGCCCGTCGAGGTCGAAGAACGTCGCGAGCTTCACCATGCCGGGGATGGTGCGCGTGTCGCCGTCGAAGCGCACACCCTTGGACTCGAGCTGGCGCCGCGCGCTGTCGATGTCCTTGACGCCGAAGGTGGGGACGGGCCCGGCGCCGGCGTGGGGCTCGGGGGTCTGCGCCAGCCCGATGTTCACACCCTTGACCGCCGTCGCCAGTTCGCACCACCCGATCTGCTCGACGTCGTAGAGCACCTGGAAGCCGAGCATGGACGTGTACCACTGCGCGGACTTCTTGCGGTCCTTGCACTGGAACGAGAGGGTCAGTCCGCCGTCAAAGTTCAGGGGCGAGGTCATGGGGTGCTCCTTGGGTGGGGTGTGAAGGGTTTTCTTTACCGGCACGGAGCATAGCGGCTATACTTTTTGTGTCAATGGGTCCCTTGTCCGCCAGCGGGCGGCCTGCGCGTCGAACGGCTCGCCCTGTCCGCCTGCAGGCCCCGCTCCGGCACCGCGGCCCATGGGTGTCCGCGCCGGGTTTCGAAGTTCGAGAGCACCGCGTCCATGTCCGACGTGCCCCGACAACCCGCACCGCCGCCCGCCGCCACCGAGAACGACGCCCGAGCGCCGATCGGGCAGGCCCTCCGCCTCGCGGCCATCTTCCGGCGCCGGTGGCGCCTGCCGATCCTGGCGCAACTCCACAACGAGAGCGGCTCGCGGTTCGTGACGCTCGCCCACCGCCTCGGCGCTTCGGAAGGGGCCCTCCGCGTCACGCTCGACGACCTGATCGCCGATGGCCTGATCACGAGCAACCCGGGCTACGGCCACCCGCTCCGCCCTGAGTACATCCTGACCGCACAGGGTGCGGCGCTCGCCCCGGCGTGTGCGAGGGTCGACGCGATCATCTGCCGCCTCGACCTGCGACCCGTCGCGCTCCGACGGTGGTCCATGCCCGCGCTCTTTGCCGTCGGCCGCGGGCCGACCCGGTTCACGCAGGTTGCCGACCTCCTCGCGGGCGCGACCGACCGCGCGGTATCGATGGCGCTCAAGGACCTGGCCACCGCGGGAGTCGTCGAGCGGCGCGTCGAGGACGCCTTTCCGCCGGCCACGGTCTATCGGGCGTCGAGGGCGGGCCGCCTGCTCGTGCCGGCGCTCGCGGACCTGTGAGCATTCCGGACTCGGCGCCTGTCGGCACCGCCGCCCGCCGCGACGCCGGGGTCCGTAGACTCCGCACATGTCAGCGGACGATTCCAGCGGCGCGGTGAACCGGACGGCGGCAGGCGCCGGCGCTCCGGCGCCGGCCGCGATCGGTGAGTTCCGCGTCGTGCGCGAGATCCACCGCGGCCCGATGGGGTCGGTTTACCTGGTGCGCGGCGCGGATTCCGGCGCGGGCGGCAAGCCCGGTGCGCCGGGGCGCGGATGGATCCTCAAGACGTGCACGCCGCCGGTGGACGTTGTGGGTCTCGACGCAGCGCGCCGCCTGGTCGCGTCCTTCGAACAGCGGGCGGCGGTGCAGAAACGCGTCGCGGCCTTCGGTGGTGGTGATGCAGGAGGCAATGCCGCGGGCGGCGCGACCGCGCGATGGGCGCGCGTGCTCGCCACGGGCTCGACGCCCGGGCGGAACGCGACCGACCACGGCGATGGCGGACCCGCGGGCGGAAACGCCGATCTGCCCGGCGCGTTCGCTGTGTACGAGA
>CALMQD010000304.1 GCA_937871415.1 uncultured Phycisphaerales bacterium
CTTGCGGGGGCCAGCAGACCGCGCGCCCGGGCGTCGACGACCACGCCCCGCACGTCGACGAGCGCGACTTTCGAAGCCGCGCCGGGATCGCCCATCACGGTCGTTTCTTCGAGGCGCAGTGGTTGGGGATTGAGCGTGAGCGTGATGCTCGCGCGACCGCACCCGCCGAGGCAGGCCGCGAGCGACAGCGCGATGAAGACCAGAGCCGACCGGGCCGGTGCGCAACGGATTCGGAGCGTCATGGCGACAGCGTAGCGAACGCATCGGGCGGCGAGCCCGAGGGTTCGCGCCCCGTTGAACCGCCAGTTTCCCGGGCAAAACGAGCAGAAGTTATCCACAAAGCGGCAAAAACCCGCGAAAAACCGCGCGCACGAGTTGAAGAAGCACCCGACCGCGGGTACAACCATGGCGTCCGGAGAGAAGGATCTCCCGGCAATTCCAGTCTATTTCTTGTATGGAGAGACAGCCAATGGCCAAGAAGTCTGCGAAGCCCGCCCCGAAGAAGATCACGCCCGCCGCCAAGACCCGCACCAAGAGCGAGATCTTCTCGGTCATCTCCGAGAACACCGAACTCAGCCGCAAGCAGGTCGCCGCCGTGTTCGACACCCTCTTCGCGATGGCCTCGGCCGATCTGAAGAAGGGCACCACCTTCGCGCTCCCCGGCATGGCGAAGATGGTTGTCAAGAACAAGCCCGCCACCAAGGCCCGCGAAGGCGTCAACCCCTTCACCGGCGAGAAGATGATGTTCAAGGCCAAGCCCGCCTCCAAGACGGTCCGCATCCGTCCGCTCAAGGCCCTCAAGTCCGCCCTTTGATGCATCACCGGCGGGTCAAGCCCGTTCCCGGTTGAACCCGTCCGACTGATTCAACTGTCCTCAGGGCCCGTCGCTCAGCGGCGGGCCCTGTTGTTTTTGGAACTCTCGACGGCGGGACCGGGATTGTCACAGCGCCGGCGGCCCGCTCCGCCGATGATGACCCCGCGCCATGCCCGCCGCGAACGAACACATCGCCGCACCGCCCGCGCTCTCTTCCCGCGAACGCACCGACCGCGTCCGGCGCTCCGTGCGTCTCTCGACGCTTGACGGCTGCTGCTACGCCGCCATGTGGGGGCTGGGCGAGATGCAGATCGCTCCTCTGACGCTCTGGCTTACTCGTTCCGAGGTGCTCAGCGGGCTGGTCCTGACCGTGCCGCCCGTCGTCGGCACCGCCATCTCGCTCATCTCCCCCTGGGGCGTGCGCCGGATGGGTTCGCACAAGCGGTGGATCGTCCTGTCCGCCTCGATCCAGGTTGTCACCTTTCTCCCGCTCATCGTCGCCTCTCTCGCCGGGCGCATCAACGTGGCCCTGCTGTTCGCGGTCGTGACGTGCTACTTCGCCGCGGCGTGGTGCGCCGCGCTCACCTGGAACACCTTTATCGCCGGGCTGGTGCACCCGCGGGTGCGCGCGCGGTACTTCGGCCGGCGCACACGGCTGACGAACGTCATCAGCTTCGGCGCCACGCTCCTGGGCGGCGCGGTCCTGAGTCTCGGGCAGGAGGCCGGTCCGACGCCGGCGGTCATGTCGATGGGCGCGGCGTTCGCGTGTGTCTTCGGTCTCGCGGCGGTCTCTCGGATTGTCAGCAGCTTCCTGATCTCGCGCCAGTACGAACCCCGGGCTTTTCCGGACAATCACCGCGACCTCAGCGTGGCCGAGTTCGCCGGTGTCATGGCGCGAACGAGCGTCGGCCGACTCATCACGTACATCCTCCTGGCGCAGTTCGCCGTGCAGATCTCCACACCGTTCGTAACGCCCTATCTGCTCAGGGAGGTGGGCCTCGAAACCCGCTACTGGCTCTTCGGCTTGGTCCTCGGCGTACAGGTGCTGTCCAAAGCCGTGTTCATGGCGGTGTGGGGGCACTACGCGCACCGGCGCGGCCCGTACGCGCTGCTCCGCATCGGTGCGATCGTCATCGTCCCCCAGCCCCTGCTCTGGCTGTTGCCCCCGTCACTCCCGGTGCTGGTCGTGCTTCAGGTGTCTTCCGGCCTGGCCACAGCGGCGTTCGAGCTCGGCATCCTGCTCATGCTCCTGCGGCACGTCGATGACTCGGTCCGCACGAGCGTCATGGCGAGGTACCAGTTCCTCAGCACCACCGCGAGCGTCATCGGTTCACTGATCGGCGCGGGGATTCTCGACCGTCTTGGGCACGGCCACGGCGCGTACGTCGTGCTGTTTGCGATCGGCTGCGCAGCGCGGCTCGGAACTCTTCCCGCGTTCCTCCGCATCGGCATCGAAAGGAAAGACGCTCTCCCGTCGGGCGATATCGCGGTCGAGTTCCGCGCGGGCTATGGCACCGTCGACCAGCCGGTGGCGGCCTCGGCGTTCGAGCCCGCGAGCGACCCGGGCGAGTCTTCAGCCCTGCCCGGAGGCGAGCCGCCCGTCGATCGCCGCCTACGGCGACTACTTCACGCGGTTC
>CALMQD010000305.1 GCA_937871415.1 uncultured Phycisphaerales bacterium
TGCCCACGTTGAACGCGCTCGCGCTGCTCGTGAACGTGCCCGAGAGCAGGCCCGGGCCGGGGTTGTACTCCTCGGTGAAGAGGGTGGCGCAGACCTGCGTCATCTTGCCGATGCAGAAGACGTCGACGAACTCGCCGAGGTTCAGCGCCTCGTAGGCGAACATGCTCGTGGTGCGCCCGAACGTCTGGATCTCGTCGTCCCAGACGGCGATCTTTGCCTCGCGGCAGACTTTGATGAGTTCCAGGAAGAACTCCCGCGGCGCGGTGTTGAAGCCGCCCTCTCCCTGCACGAACTCGAAGATGAAGCACGCGTGCTGCTTGGGGTATCGCTCGACATACTCCCGCAGACGGGCCACGCAGGAATCGATGTAGCGTGTCTGGCCCGAGACGTCGCCGGCCTGCATGCGCTTGGCCGCCGCGCTGTCGTAGAACGGCATGTAGTCCACGAGCGTCGAGAGCGGGATGCCCACGCGGTTCGCCGCGGCGTCGCCGATCTGGCTCATCGTCACGCTGCGACCCATGAAGCAATCGCGGAACGCGATCACCCGGCTCGCGGGTGCGTGCTTCTGGTAGCAGACCTTGAGCGCGTTCTCATTGGCCATCGCCCCCGACGTCGAACAATAGCAGAACTTGAGGCGGGAGTTCTTCTTGGCCAGCTCCAGCAGCACTTCCGCGAAGCGATACGCCTCGAAGTTGCTCTGCAGGTTGCCGTTCTGCAGCGTGTCGGCGATGCCGCTCTTCACGGCCGTGGCGAGCAGGTCCGGCTCGCTGTGCCCGAAGAAATGCACACCGATGCCGGTGATCATGTCCCACTTCACCGAGCCGTCGGCCAGTTCGACCAGCGCGCCGTTCCCGACGCCCGAGCCGAGGTAGGGGTAGAGCAGCGCCCGCCCGCGCACGTCAGCGGCGCGGGCCATGAGCTGCTCGTACGACTGCCTCAGCGCGCCGTCGGCAGGGCGAACGTCCGTGATCTTGGCCGACGCGGCCTTCACCTGCGAAACAACCTGCGAGACCGCGGTTTCGAGTGCGGGAGAGTTCCACAACTGGTCGCCGACGGTGCGGGGCGATGCGGCGCCCGATCCGCAGGTTCCCTGGCAGCCGCAGGACTCCTTCGCGGCGTTCAAAGGCGAAGCGTGCGCTGTGCTCAGGGTTGGGCTGCTCATGGATGCTCTCCGTGCAGGTACCGTCAGGAACAAGGGTCGTGGCGCGCCCGGTCCGCGCCGATACGGCCATATCGGCAGAATCGTAGGTGAGCCGCACCGGCCCGCCCCGGGCAATCGGGATCGCCCGGGGTATCGGCTCGAACGCTTACGCCGTCTGCGCCGCACGGAGCATCGTGACCGCCAGCAGTCCGGCGCGTTCGACAAGACCGGACAGATCGACCCACTCTTCGCGTGTGTGCAGGCCGCCGCCGCGGACGCCCAGCGTGTCGATGGTCGCCAGACCTTCGGCCTGCATGAGGTTGCCGTCGCAGACGCCCCCCGTCGTGACGAACGCGATGGTTTGGCCCAAGTCGGCGCCCGCGGCGCGGATGAGCTCGGCGAGCCGCCGGGTTCGCGCCAGGGGCTCCTTGGCCGGTCGCGCAAGCGCGTGTTGAAGCTCCAGGCTCGTGCCGCCGGGCCCGCGCTCGTTGCTCTGGCAGATCGATCTCAGCGCCCGGACCAGTGCCTCCGCGTCGGCGGCGTTGGCGAAGCGGATGTTGCCCCAGGCACGCGCCAGGTCGGGGACGGAGTTGGTGGTGGTTCCGCCCAGGAGCGGGCCGAAGTTGACGATCCTGTTCAGTTCCGGCTCGGGCAGCTGGGCGGCGTCATCGATCGCCCGCGCCAGCGCCACGACGGCGGAAGCGCCCTTGGCAAAGTCGCGCCCGGCGTGCGCGCTCGTCCCGCGGGCTTCGATCATGAACTGCCCGCTCCCGGCTCGCTGCGTGACGATCGAGCCGTCCGGGAGGCTCGGTTCGAGCGCAAGCCCCCATCCGCCCGCAGCCGCGACGCGTGCCGCCTCGCGTCGAATCGCCCTCGCCGAGCCGAACGAGCCTGTTTCTTCATCGGCGTTGAGGATCAACGTCCAGTCGAGATGAACACCCGCTTCGCGAAGGGTTTCGAGCGCGTGAACCGCGAGAACCAGCCCCCCTTTCATGTCGGCGCACCCCGGCCCCAGGCCGCGCCGCCCGTCGGGGCTGGTACGAAGCGAGCCGAACTCCGGGCTCGGCGAATGCACCGTATCGAGGTGGCCCGAGATCAGGAGAGGGAACCGGGTCTCTCCACGGGCGTTCTCGCACCGGCAGATCGCGGTTGCCGGAACTCGTCCGGACGCCTGTTCGCCCGATTCCCGGTAAAGCCAGTCCGGGCGCGCATCGGCGTCAACGAACTCGACCCGGGCGTCCAGTGCCTCCGCCCGGCGACACAAGATCGAACGGAGCTCCTCGATGGCGCCCCCGCCGGGGCCCGTGGGCAACGCCACCCAGGCCGCAAGGTCCGCGAGCATGCGCTCGCGCCGCATGGAGAGCGCCTCGACGACCCGCCGTTCAACCTCGCTGAGCATGCCCAGAGCGTATCTCATAGACCTCGACCACCGGCGGCCCGTCGAGCAGCGCCCGCCAGCGTGCCAGGTACCCCCTCATGATCGGATCGTGCTCGACACGCCGCTGATCGGCGTCAAAAACCTCCATTGACACGTACTCAACGACCTCGACGAGGTCCGCCGGATCGGCCCGATTCTCGAGCAGGCGAATGCGGATGCCGCCGGGCGACTCGTAGTACCCTGTCGCCTCTGCGAGAAAGGCGTCGAAGGCCCGCCGCCGTTCCGGCGGCACGCGGATGCGCAGGTGCAGTTCGATCACGGCGAGTGCTCCCGAGGCGTAGCGCCGAGCCACGTCCCCTCGCAGATGTCCTCCGCCGGCCCGGTCATGAGCAGGTGATTCGTCGTTGCGTCCCAGACCACGCGCAGGTCGCCCCCGGGCAGGTGCAGGAGCACGTCGCGATCGAGCCGCCCTGCGCGGACCCCCGCGGCAACAACCGCGCACGCCCCCGTGCCGCACGCCTGGGTGATGCCCGATCCGCGCTCCCACGTGCGAATCCGAACTTCGCGCCTCGAATCAACTTCTACGACGTGCACGTTCACCGAACCGCCGAATGCGTCATGCTTTTCCAGCCGCGGCCCCCAACGGGCAAGGTCGAGTTCGGCCAGCGCTTGCCCACCCCGCTCACCCGTGAACGCGAGGCGATTGCCCGCCCCTGAAGGCCCGTTCAGAAAGAACACGGCGTGCGGGTTGCCTGTCGAGACAAAGACACCGGAAAACCTCCGACCGTCGATCTCGGCAAGTCGCTCAGGAGCCCGCTCGGATTCCGCGGCGATCTCCCCGCGGATGGCTCCGCCCGGCGGGTTGCCCCGGGGCGCGGCCAAGGCGAAGGACGGTTCGAGCATGTCGACGGTTGCGTCGATGAGACGTCCCGCCGCTGCCGCGTAGCGGATGTTCAGCACGCCGCGCCCGGTTTCGACGCGCATCGGGTTGTGCCGCACACCCAAACGATTGTGCGCGAACTTTGCGACGCACCGCACGCCGTTGCCGCACATCTCGGCCTCGGTGCCGTCGGCGTTGAACATCCGCATGCGGGCATGGTTCATCCGATCGCGCGGCCGGCACACGAGGATGACGCCGTCGGACCCGATGCCCTTGTGCCGGTCGCTGATGCGCCCGACGAACTCTCCCCATCCCCGGCTCGACACCATTTGCTCGACATCCTCACGCGTGAAGGCATCGAGGTAGATGTAGTCGTTCCCGAGCCCGTGCATCTTCACGAACGGGAGTTGACTGGGCGAGGCGTCGGTCAATCGCTTTTCTCTCGTGCGTTTGCTGACCCGTCATCGGACAAATGGCCCCGCCAGGATTCGAACCTGGGACCAAGGGATTATGAGTCCCCTGCTCTAACCGCTGAGCTACAGGGCCGCGGCGTCGGCGGCATGGCCGACGCGTCTATTTGGTCATTCTTGGCCCGGTGATGCTCCGGAGGAGGTTCGACGTATAGATCGCCGCGCCGATCTCGGACACGTGGTCGACGGATTCCAGGTCGCCCAACGGCGCCGCGGTCGGTCGCGGAACCGCCAGGTGCACATGGGGCATGGCGGCGACGGCCGACCGGATCGCCGCTTCACTCTCACCCCAGAATCGTTGATACACCGGGTCGTTCGCAAACGCTTCGTACACCGGGCCGACACTGATGTAAACCTCGAACCCGTGAGCCGCGGCCAGTTCATCGATTCGCGCGAGGGCTGCGCGATTGGCCTCCGACAGCCCGCCCCGGGTTCGCTTCAAGCCGTGCAGGTGCTGGCGAGCATTTCGCTCGATCGCTCCTGACGCTCCGGCAGGACGCGGCTCAAAGCCCGCAAATGACGGCGGCGCCTCGGTGATCCCACTGCTCCAGCAATAGAGCGGACGGCGCAACAGGAGTGAGACCGACTCGTTCTCGGAGTACAACGGCAGAAACCGGTCCGTCAGCAGCGTGATTCGCTCGCCCGGCGTCATCGTCAGCGGGGGCGTCGCCGCCATCTCGCCGACCGCGGGCACGACCGGCACGCGCGTGAAGTTCCGCGCCCTGGGCCGGCGCTGCCACACGTCGTACACGTGAGCCAGGATGATCCGCTTGGGCGGCGGGTACTTCTGCAGGTAACGCTCGAGCATCCACGCGTCGTTGAGCAGGAGCAGGTCGCCCACGGTGCACAGGTTGACCGCTCTGCCGCCGAAGTGTGCCGCGACCGCTCTCGGGTCGATGCCCTGGTTGCCCGACGAGTCACCGAGGATGAGGGTGTCGACCGGGAGCAGCGGGGAGTTCGCCGCCTCGAGCATCGCCCACTTGCGCTCGATGAGCCGGTAACCCCGGTTGGGGCTGAACCGTCGGAGCAGCACGCCGGCGCCAAGATTCGCCGCCAGCAGCAGCGAGGCTGTCAGGACGAGCAGCAAAACGGTGCGCTGGCGCCGCCGGTCGCGGACAAACTCGTGCGGCAGGCCGCGCGCGTGCAGATGCCCCGCCTGCGTCGGCTCGGTCATGGCGGGTGAAGCGGGATGGCCCGGAGGGTGGTTCATGGCTCAGAACTGGAAGTAGATGAACTCGACGGCATCGCGGACTCCCCACACCATCATCGCCGCGAGCAACACCGTGTAGAGCAGCGCCCGGGGCGCCAGGGACAGACGCGTCGGAGCGCTCAGGTCGCCGGTCCGGTGCTGCCAGAGCTCCATCAACACGATAGGTGCGGCGAAGAAGACCACATCCGCAAAGTGCGTGCCCGCCAACGCCTCTGCCAGGGTCGACCACCCGGCGAAGAGCCCGCGGAAGTAGTCGCCGATCTCCTGCAGCGATCGGCAACGGAAGAGAATCCACCCCACGAGCACCAGGTGGAACATGACCAGGCGAAGCAGCGCGAGCTTGAGCCCGCGGCAGCCCGGTGGCGGCGTCCGATCGGTCGGATCAGCGCTCGATGGGGCCGCCACTCGGTCGATGCGGCGCTGGAAAGGGCGATAGGCAACCAGCACCAGACCGTGAAACGCCCCCCACAGGACGTAGTTCCACGCCGCGCCGTGCCAGAGGCCCCCCAGCAGCATCGTCAACATCAGGTTCCGCTGCGTCACGACCGTCCCGCGGCGATTGCCGCCCAGAGGAATGTACAGGTAATCGCGCAGCCAGGTCGAGAGCGAGATGTGCCAGCGGTTCCAGAAGTCGCTCGGCGAAGCCGCGGCGTAGGGGATGCGGAAGTTGAGCATCAGGTCGAAGCCCATGAGCTTGCAAAGGCCTCGCGCGATGTCGGAGTACGCGGAGAAGTCGCCGTAGATCTGGCCCGCGAAGGCGACGGCACCGAGATACAGCTCGGGGCCTGTGGCACGCTCGGGGTGCGCGAAGATCGCGTTGGCGACGATCGCCAGGTTGTCGGCGACCACGAGCTTCTTGAAGAACCCCCACAGGATCAGCCACACGCCCAGATCGACCTGCGCCGGGTCGATCCGGCGCGGGTTCTCGACCTGAGGAAGCAGGTGCGTCGCGCGCTCGATGGGCCCCGCGACCAGTTGCGGGAAGAACGAGACGAACAGCCAGAACGAGAAGATCGAACGCGCCGGGCGCAGGTGCCCGCGGTAGACATCGATCGTGTACGAGAGCGACTGGAACGTGTAGAACGAAATACCTACCGGCAGCGCCACGCGGAGCAGCGCCGGGTGTGCCTCGATCCCCAGCAGCGAAAGACCTTCGGCGACACTCTCCGCAAAGAAGTTGAAGTACTTGAAGAACCCCAGCACGCCGAGGTTGCTG
This sequence comes from uncultured Phycisphaerales bacterium, assembly GCA_937871415.1. Taxonomy (GTDB): domain Bacteria; phylum Planctomycetota; class Phycisphaerae; order Phycisphaerales; family UBA1924; genus JAHBK01. Next base: position 6,296 of record CALMQD010000305.1, read on the forward strand.
ACCAGCGAAACCAGCAGGAGCAGCCGCCGCCTCGACGCCCGATCGGACTGCACGATCCGGACCGCCACGAGGTGGTCGACCCCAGCCGTGGCGAGCATCAGCAGCAGGAAGCGCCAGTCCCACCAGCCGTAGAAGACCAGCGACGCCGCGAGCAGCACGAGATTCTGCGCGATGAACCTCGGCGAGCGAGGGCGGGGCGGAGTTCGGCCCTGCAGCGCGAGGTACAGCCCGTACACGATCACGAAGAAGACGACGAAGGCGACGGAGTGGAAGAGCATCAGGCTCGCAACCGGAGCGCGGCGTGTCGGGTGTTCAGGGGGGCCAATCTACCACGAAAAAGGCCCGGGCGCTGCGCCCGGGCCCGTGTTCCAGACTGTTGTCGCCGGCGCCGGAGAATCACTTGATGAAGAGCAGTTCGCGGTATGTCGCCAAGGGCCAAAGCTCCGACGAGATCTGCTCCTCCAGCTCGTCGGCCAGGGATCGCAGCGCGTCCAGCGCCGGGCGCACCTTTGTTTTGATGTGCAGCGCGTGCCTGCTCGGGTCGTCCATGTGCTCGTCGGCGGCCTTCTCGGCGGTGTCGATCGCCGCACGGAACCGGTCGACCAGTCCGACGAACTTCTCGAGCATCGCCCGCTGGCCCTCGCAATCGACGTCCGCGGCGAGCGTCGCGCCGATCGCTTCCGCCAGTCGGGCCTGATGCTCCAGGGCCGCCGGCAGGATCATCGTCCGCGCGACGGAGACCATTGTCTCGGCTTCGATCGACACCTGCTTGATGAACTTCTCGATGAAGATGTGGTAGCGGCTCTCGGTCTCGGCCCGCGACAGGACGTTGTACTTGCGGAAGAGATCGACGGTCTTCTTGCTCTTGAGCGTCGGCAGCGATTCGACGGTGTCGCGGAAGTTCGGCAGGCCGCGACGCTTGGCCTCGTTGTGCCACTCCTGCGAGTAGCCGTCGCCGTTGAAGATCACGCGCTTGTGCTGCTTGATGATCTTCTGCAGCACGCTCTTGACGGCCTGCTGCATCTTCTGCGGGGTGGGGTTGCGTCCCGCGGCCTTCTCGAGCGCCGTCGCGATGACGTCGAGGCTTTCGGCGACGATCGTGTTCAGGACCGTGTTGGGCCAGGCGCTGGTCGCGCTCGAGCCCACGGCGCGGAACTCGAACTTGTTGCCCGTGAACGCGAACGGGCTCGTGCGGTTGCGGTCGCCCGCGTCGCGCGGGATCTGCGGGAAGGTCCGGGCGCCCAGGTCCAGCGCGCCGCCCTTGAGTGTCCTCTTCGGCGAGCCGCTCTCGAGCTGCTCGATGATGTCCGTCAGCATGTCGCCCAGGAAGATCGAGATGATCGCCGGCGGCGCCTCGTTGGCCCCGAGCCGGTGGTCGTTCGCCGCCGAGGCGATCGACGCCCGCAGCAGGTCCGCGTGCAGATCGACCGCGCGGATCACGGCGCACACGAACGTCAGGAACTGCATGTTCGT
>CALMQD010000306.1 GCA_937871415.1 uncultured Phycisphaerales bacterium
CCCTTTCGCCGGGCGACGCCCTCTACGACAAGATGTTCACTCCCAAGGGCTTGTGGCAGAAGGCCCAGAAAGCCCTCATCCCCGACCCCGCGCCGGACTCCGTCGCCTCCCGCGGCTTCTCGGACCGTGACGACTTCGTCCTCGACCTCGAAGACTGCGCCGCCCGCCTCCCCGAGCCGATTTGGGAGGCGTTCGTGCTCCGCGAGGCTCTCGGCGTGGAATCCGACGCCATCTGTCAGCAGCAGGGGATCACGCCGACCAACCTCTGGCAACGGTTACACCGTGCCCGCGCTTCGCTCCGCGACTGTCTCAGCGGCAAAGGCTGGTTCTCCGGTCGTCCCCGTTCGCAAACCAAAGGTTCATCCAAGCCCGAGGGTCGATAGTCCCCTCCCGTCTCTCCCGCTTCTTTCCCGCGCTCTTCACACCAGGAACCCGCACGTTGGCCGCGATCCTCGACATGCTCAAGGTGCTCTCGCAGCCGTGCGAAAAGCACGCCGAGTGGTTCTCTCGCGCGCTCGACGGGCCGCTCCCTCCCGGCATCCGCTGGGGTCTGAAGGTGCACCGCGTGTACTGCAAGGGCTGCAAGGTCTACGAGCGCCAACTCCAGGCGCTGCGCAGCGCCGCCCGCGCGCTCTTCGCCGCGACCGAGGTCCCGCCGGCCGCCTCATCCGCGGCACACGCCGCCGGACCAGCCGCCACCGCCGCGCCCGTCTCCGGCTCTCGTCCCCGCGCCGCATCCTGCACCTGCCACCTCGACGTGCGCGAGCGCATCACGCGCCGGCTCCACGAAGCCGCCTGATCCACTTGCCCGGTGCCCGGTGCCCGGTGCCTGGTGCCCGATGCCCGGTGCCTGGTGCCTGGTGCCTGGTGCCTGGTGCCTGGTGCCTCTTCTTACTCCAGCGCCGCCGCACCCGAGATGATCTCGGTGAGTTCCGTCGTGATCTGCGCCTGGCGGGCGCGGTTGAACTGACGCGTGAGCCGCTTGCCCATCTTCCCCGCGTTGTCCGTCGCCGCCTTCATCGCCACCATCCGCGCCACGTGCTCCGACACGATCGCGTCGCTCACGATCTGGAACAGCGTCGCTTTCACCGCCGCCGGCAGCAGCGACGACAGCAGCCGATCCGCCGGCGGGCTGAACTCGTACTCCACCTGCCCGCCCTGCTTCTCCTCCTGCCCCGCCTTCTCCTGCGGCTTGAGCGGCAGCAACTGCATCGCTTCCGGTCGCTGCCGCCCCGCCGAGATGTACCGCATGTACACCACGTTCACCACCGACAGTTCGCCCGCGATGAACCGGCGCATGTAGTCCTCGGCGATCGCCTCGACCTGCTCGAACGTCGGCTTGTCGCCGATCTGGTGGTGCGCGCTCGGCTCCATCCCCGAGAACTTCAGGAACGACAAGCCCTTCTTCCCCACGATCTCCAGCCGGCCCGCCTTCGCCGCCGGGTTCGACCGCAGGAACGCCATCGCCGTCCGCAGCACCGACCCGTTGTACGGCCCGCACAGCCCGCGGTCCGACGTGATGATCAGCGTCAGCGGCTGCGCCGCCTGCTTCCCGCCGCTCTCCCCCGGCCCCGTGAGCAGGGGGTGCGACGCCGACGACACGCTCGCGATCTGGCGCACCAGTTCAAACACGCCCTCCGTGTACGGCTTGGTCGCCGTCGCACGCTGCTGCGCACGCGCAAACTTGCTCGTCGCGATCATCTGCATCGTCTTGGTGATGCGACGGATGTTGCCGACGGCCTTGATGCGCTTCTTGATCTCGCGTGTCTTGCCCATAGAGCCGCCATCGTAGGCCCCCACCCCTTCAATCTTCCGTTGTTCGGATTTCAGCAGGGGCTATCTTCCCGCCGATGAACGGGGCGCACCCCGCCCCGCCCCCCCCCCCCCCAAACGCGCCCACCTCCCCTCCCTTTCCCTCCCCGGCCCCGTAAACCACCCCCCCCCA
>CALMQD010000307.1 GCA_937871415.1 uncultured Phycisphaerales bacterium
TGGTGCCGGCCGGAACGGGCGTGACGCCGGGGCTTACGCCGGACGACGGCGCTGCTCCGGCGCCCGCAGCGCCGGGCCCGGGGGTCGCGCTGCCCGGAGAGGCGGGTTGGCCGGAGGCGGGCTGAGCAGGGGGCGTGGGCGCGTTCGCCTTCTCCCATGCCGCGGCCTCTTCGGGCGTGGCGCGGCGAACGGTCTGCAGGCCGACATAACCGCGGGATCCGGCCGGGGCGGGCACCAGGTAGCCGTACACGCGTCCGTCCGCGGCCTTCAGGGCTTCGCTCACGTCCATCGTGGTGCCGGCGGGGAGCGCCGAATCGAGCAGCGGCCACCAGTTGTTCCGCTCGGCGACTTTCTCGTTGGCCGCCATGAGTTTGCTGGGGGAGAGGAGCTTGATCGACTTGCCGTCCGGCGAAGCCTGGGCATCCTCGGCCTTGACGAACGCGCGCATGCCGGGGAGGTACTGCACTCGGAGCCAGGTCGCGCCTTCGCCGTCCACACGCAGCATCTGTCCCGCCTTGGCGCGGGCGACGGCGTAGAACGCCCCGCCATCGGAGCACTTGATCTCGGTATTGTCCTGAAGCACGACGACCAGGTACGGGGCCGCGTCCTTGACGTCGGCACGGGCCGCCTGAACACTCAGGGCCAGCCCGACGGCGCACGCGAGGGCGGGCGCGGCGTGGCTGAGGCAGACGGAGCGGAGCGAGGCGGCCAGAAGACGGGCGACGACCTTGCGCGACATGGGGACGATCTCCGAGAAAATCGGGTCCGCGGCACCCGGCCCGAGGCCGACCTTGGCCACGCGCCGGTGCGGGGTTCCAATGCTAGGGCAAGCGCGCGAGCGCATGGCAGGCATGGCGGATGTTCCGACACGCCAAACCGGCGTCGATCAAGCCTGGCGCTTGCGCGTGAGCCCTCTTTGATTTACCCGGCGGGCCCCGTTACCTTTCCCGAACAGCCGACGACTCCTTGAAAAGGACTTCCGAGCTTGAAACGCATGAAGCGTCGAGATTGGGCCAACACCCAAAGCTTGCAGCAGACCCACCGGTCGCGGGGGGGCGTGGTGCGGGTCGCCGCGCTCCTTCCGGCCGCGGCGGTGATTCTGGCCAATGGGTGCGCGACTCCGCTGCACCCCGAGAGCGATCGCGATCTTCGCCGGTCGGTGCGCGAGTCGGCGCGCCGCGAGTTGCTGGAGGCCGAGCGGTATCCTGACGCGCGCGAACTTGTGCGCACGAACCGACCCTTGACCCTGGGGATCAGCCCGGAGGTCATGGCGGAACTGGAGAAGATGGCCGGCCCGCGTTCCTACCCGGAGATCCCGGCGCTCGGACCGAACATCTTCGGCGCCGAGCAGCAGACGGCGACCATCTCGCTCCAGCAGGCGATCGCGTCCACGGTCGAGAACAACCTGAACGTCGAGTTCGCGCGCCTGGCGCCGGCGATCAGTCAGGCCCAGGTCGTCGCCGCCGACGCCGCGTTCGACTGGGTGCTCTTCGCCAACAGCCAGTGGGCCGAGACCGATCAGCCCCGCGTCTCGTCGTCGATCAACGGCATCGCGGCGGGCGTTCAGGGCGACCAGCGTCAGGTGATCGATTCGACCGTCGGCGTACGCAAGCCGCTCATCTCCGGTGGGCAGTTGTCGGTCCAGCACCAGTTCACGTACACCGACAACGAGACCGACAGCCTCTCGACGCTCCCCGACCCCGCCGACGAGAGCAACATCGTGGTCCAGTTGGACCAGCCGCTGCTCCGCAACTTCGGATCCGACACGGCGCTGGCGGCGGTGCGCCTGGCCAAGAACACGGAGCGCGACGAAGTCCAGAACCTCAAGGGCCAGCTCATCACGAACACGACGGACGTCGAGGCGGCCTACTGGAACCTCGTCCGTTCCGTGAGCGACCTGCAGATCACGCAGAGGCTGCTCGAACGCGGCGAGGAGGTCTTCGACAAGATCTCGAAGCGCGGGCTCGACGTGAAGCAGTCCGACCGCGCCGACGCGGCTTCGCAGGTGGCCAGCCGTCGCGCCGACGTGCGCTCCGCCCAGAAGGTGCTGCGCGACGCCTCCGATCGTCTCAAGGTGCTCATGAACGACCCGCGGTTCCCCGTCGGGTCCGAGGTGCTGCTCCTGCCCGTGGACACGCCCGTCGATCAGCCCGTGAAGTTCAGCCTCATCGATTCCCTCAACACCGCGCTGGCCAACCGTCCGGAAGTGCAGCGGGCGGTCATCTCCGTCGACAACACGGCCATCCGCCTTCAGCAGGCGGACAACGCCCGCCTGCCGCTGCTGAACCTGCGGGCCCTCACACGCATCTCGGCGCTCGAGGGCAACGTCGGGAGCACCTACGGTGAGATCTCCGACGCCGATTACGTCGACTACCAGATCCGGCTGGACTTCGAGCAGCCCATCGGCAACCGCGCGGCGGAGGCCGGCTACAGCGTGCGGCGGTTCGAACGCATGCAGGCCACGGTCGCGCTCCGCAACACGGTGCAGGGCGTGGTTTCCGAGGTCAAGTCGGCGCTGCGAGACGTCGAGCTCAACTACGCCCTCATCGACGAACGACGCACCGCCCGGATCGCCGCCGCCGAGACCGTCCGCACCCTGCTCGTCGAGGAGCAGACGGTGCAGGCGCTGACCCCCGAGTTCCTGGACCTGAAGCTGCGTCGCCAGCAGGCGCTGGCCGCGGCGGAGCAGCAGGAGATCGGCGCGATGGTCGACTACAACGTCTCGCTGGCGCGCCTGCACCAGGCGATGGGCATCACGCTCGAGCGGAACAAGATCCAGTTCGACGTGCCGGCCTATGCCCCCGACAAGCGCGTCAGCCGCCTGTTCCCGGACGGCGACTCGGTCCGTCCCAAGCGGTTTGAGCCTCGCGTGCCGTCGAGCGCGGAGAGCGGCCCGAGCTCTCCGGCCCGGCCGTGACGCGGCGCGAACAATGCCGACGTGAGCGATCGAAACCGACAGCCCGCGCCTGAAGAGAACGTCGAAGCGCAGGTCGCGCGGGCGGCGGAGCGGCTGCGCGCCGGGGGGCTGGTGGCGTTCCCGACCGAGACGGTGTACGGGCTCGGGGCTCTGGCGCTGAGCGAGGCCGCGGTCCAGCGCGTTTTCCGGGTCAAGGGCCGGCCGAGCCACAACCCGCTCATCGTGCACGTCAGCGGCGAGTCGATGGCCCGGGGACTTGCTCGGGATTGGCCGAGCGAGGCGTCACGCCTCGCCCGCGTGATGTGGCCCGGGCCGCTGACGATCGTGGTTCCCCGAGCGGACGTCGTGCCCGTGCTCGTGACGGCCGGGGGACCGAACGTGGCGCTGCGCTGTCCGGACCATCCGCTCACGCTCGCGCTGCTGTACGTGCTCAATCAGCCGCTGGTCGGGCCCTCGGCGAACAAGTCGGGGAATGTGTCGCCGACATCGGCCGCGCACGTGCGCGACGAGTTCGGTCCGTTCGACGGAACCGATCCCGACAGCGTGATGGTGCTCGAGACGCGCGAGAGGCTGCGCGTGGGTGTGGAATCCACGGTCGTGTCGCTCGTGGAGTTCTGCGACGCGGGGCGCGCATCGGCCGGTCGTGAGCCGCGTGCGCTCGTGCTGCGCCGGGGCATGGTGACGCCGGGTGAGATCGCGTCGGCGCTGGGGATCGACGGGTCGCGTGTGGAGGTGCTTGACGGCGCCGGTGCGGACCCATCCAAGCCGCTCGACTCTCCCGGCCGGTTGAGCCGGCACTACGCGCCGCGCACGCCGGTGGCCCTGCTTACCAGGGATGCGCTGATGTCCCGGTTGGCCCGGGAGAAATCGCCCGTCGTGGTGCTCGGGGCCTCGCTCGAAGTGCTCGAGTGTGCTGGGCCGCACCGCGTGATCAGTATGCCGATCGATCCGGACGAGTACGGCGCTGCGCTATACAGCGCGCTGCGCGAGGCCGATCGCCAGAGCGCTTCTGCGATCCTGGTCGAGTGGCCGGTTGTGCACGCCGAGGATCTGACGGCGACACAGCAGGCCAAATGGAGCGCGATCGGCGATCGCTTGAGTCGCGCATCTACGCCGGCATAAACCCAGCAGCCGCAAGCCCCAAGAAAACACTGCAAAACCCGGGTATTTCGGCGGAGCGGCAACTTTCCAAAAAGGGATTGACAGGCCCTTCGCCCGTATTAGCGTGGGGAAGTCGCCGGTCGA
>CALMQD010000308.1 GCA_937871415.1 uncultured Phycisphaerales bacterium
AGATCGTGCTCGGGCACGGCCGGAGTCTCGGTGGACTTGCTCGGCGCGATCCCGCGCCCGGCACGGGTCGATGCGGTCTTCCTGGCGGCGCCCGGAACCTCAACAGCGCGCGCGGTGCTGCGGGATGAGTTCGAAGCCCTGGGCATCGGCGTGAGCGTAGCCGCGCTTCTCCACGTGTCGAGCCTTCCGCACGTGCCGCGCCCGTGCATGTCGGTAAGCAAGCCGCCCCGGACGCCGGACTCAAACACCGCCCAATCAGGCTGGAAGCAGCTCGAGCCGGCGCATCTCCGCGCGCAATCGATCGACGGTCGCGCCGGATGCTGGCGACATCGGCAGGCGCAGCGCGCCCGAATCGCGACCCAGAATCCACATCGCCGCCTTCACCGGGATCGGGTTGGTCTCCGCAAAGAGCGCCCTGGTCAGGCTCCAGAGTTCGCGATGAATCCGGAGTCCTTCCGTGTGTTTGCCTTCCAGCATGGCGCGGCAGAGCCCCTGCACACGCTCCGGAACGATGTTCGAAAGGACGCTCACGACGCCCTTGGCCCCGAGAGCCATCATCGGGTACGTCAGCGGGTCGTCGCCGCTGAAAACGCTCAGCGTCGGCGCGTGCAGAAGGGTCTCGTTCGCCGCGTCGAGTGCGCCGGTCGCGTCCTTGATGAAGCGGATGTGCGGGTGCTGAGCCAGCCGCACGATCGTCTCGGACGTCAGGGCAACCCCTGTCCGGCCCGGGATGTTGTAGAGCATGATCGGCAGGGGCGCCGCATCCGCCATCGCCAGGAAGTGCCGGATCAGGCCATCCTGGGTCGGCTTGTTGTAATAGGGGTTTACGCAGAGTGCGGCGTCAGCGCCGGCCTTCGCCGCTGTCTTCTGCAAGTGCGTCGCATGCGCCGTGGAGTTGGACCCGGTACCGACGATGGCGAGCAGGCCGAGCCCGTGGGCGAGCGCGACCCCCCGATCGACGAGTTCACGGTACTCACCCTCCTCAAGAGTGGGGCTTTCTCCGGTGGTTCCGGCGATCACGATGCCGGTCACGCCTCCTTGTTTCTGGAAGGCGATCTGCTCTTCCAGACGGGCGAAGTCCAGGCGTGAACCGTCGGCGCTGAAGGGGGTAACGATCGCGGTGAAGGCCCCGCGAAATCGGTTCAGCGAGGAAGCATCGAGCGGGCTGGGCATGGGCCGGGTTCCTTGGCGTGGCGGCGGCGGGGGATCGATCGGTCAGGGAACGCCCGAGAAGCCGCCGAGTTTCCGGGTGGAGGATATGGACGACCGATCCCGTCGCGATCTCGCGGCCCTCCAATGGACTCGCATGGGCGTTGAGTGATCGAAAACGGACGCCAAGGCTCTTGCGTTTT
>CALMQD010000309.1 GCA_937871415.1 uncultured Phycisphaerales bacterium
CCAGGTTGTCGGCCGAACGCAAAACGACGAAGAAGTTGCGCTTCTCATGCTCCAGGCCCTGCGCGAGCGCTTCGAGCCCGGCTTCGACCGCGTCCTGCTCTCGGACCAGACCGTCATCGTGCAGCTCAAGAGCGACCAGGCGTCGGACGCCCAGCGCTCGCGCCCGAGCGGCGTGCTCCTGGTCGATTCCAAGACCCGCACGGGGCGGCTCATCGCCCAGGGACTTTCGAGCACGGACGAGTACGAGCTCGTGCTGATCAACAAGGACGGGCGGCAGATCAAGACCGCGCTGTCGTTCCGCGGATCGCCCGCGCAGATGGAGTACCGCACGGTCGCCGAGATCTCGCTGGAGAACGTCGAGACGATCGCGTTGGTGCGCGTGGGTGATTCCGCGCCGCTGCTCTCCGGACGGATCAGCCGGACCTGACGCCGGGGCGCGGCGCCCTCGGCCCGACCGTCCGTCGAACGAGCCTCAACCCCGCTTCTTGGCGGGCTTCGCCGGCTTGGCCGGGGAAGCGGGTTCGCTCGCGCGCCCGGTCTTGATGCCGTCGCTGGCGCGGCGCACCGACTGCTCCAGGCCGTCCCAGTCCACCTCGCTCAGGGCCTCTTCCACGGCGAGCGACTGGTCAAACTTCTTCTTGGCGTTCACCAGGCGCGACCAGACGAGCATGCCAAAGAGCCCGACGCCCAGCAGCGCCCCGCCGAAGATGCCGCCTGCGTAGCCCATGAGGGTCGATTCGTTGAGCGGGCGCCCGTCGGCCTGCGAGGTCTGAACGATCTTCACGCCCAGATCGTCGGCACGCTGCTCGCGGGCCGCGTCCGAAACGCTCTTGAGCGCGGTCACGAAGGTGTCGAGCACCATCTCGGCCTTCTGCGGCGAGGACTCCTTGATCTCGAGCGTCATGACGCCGGGCTGCGGCGACTGCGTGTAGAGGTCGCTCTGGAGTTTCGCGCCCAGCGCGGCGGGACGGGCGAGCGAAGCGATGCCGCGCCGTTCCATACGCTCCGCCGCGACGTCCATCATCTGCGGGTTGGTGATGAGTTCATCGTGGTAGCGCTGCCACGACGCGAGTTCGCTCGCATCGGCGGCGCGACCGTGGGTATCGGCCTCGATCGTCGCTCGGGCGATGTACTGCCCCGGGAAGACGCGCTTGGCGACGAACCACGAACCCGCGCCGCACACGCCCATCGCCAAGACGCCCGCGATCACGCCGACCATGGCGCCCGAGCGCGCCTTGGCGAGCGCCAGTCTCTTTTCCTTCCGGGCCAGGTCCTGCGCGAGCTGCGCCAGTCGCGATCGCTGCGCAAAGACCTGGTCGCACTCGCTGTGCCGCTTCTGGAGCGCGGCCTGCGCGGCGACGACCTTCCGGGCCTGCTGCTGCAACAGCGTCTTGAACCGCGCCAGTCGGCGCCGGCGCATCTCGATCCATGCCAGCGAGCCCGGCCCGACCGCGGGCGGCTCGACGCCCGCCGCCGCCTCGCCCCGGTGCTTCCTGGACGGCTTCTTTCCGTTCTGAGTCTGCGTGCCGGCCTCGTTGGGCTCGGTGCGGCCGGGCTGCGTCATCGCCTGCAACTGGCGCACCTTGTCGCGCAGGACCATGATCGCGTGGTCGCGCTTGGCGATCTCGTCCTCGAGCTCCGCTCCGCCGGCGCGGGTCTCGAGTTCCGTGAGTTTCGCCCGGAGCGTATCGCACTCCTCGCGCGCCTGGGCCAGCGCCTCCTCGGCCGACGCCCTCGCGGCGTTGGCCTCGCCGATCTGGATCTGCAGCATCTCCACCCGCCCGGACGAGATCGCCGAGGATCCCTGGTCGTTGTGCGCATGGGCGAGGAGCGTCCGCTGCTGCTCGTTCACGGCGGCCCGTTCGCGGTCGAGCTCGTCGAGCTTCTCCTTGACCGACTGACGCTGACGATCGATCTCCTCCTCCAGGGTGCGCACGTCCTGTTCGCGCTTCTCGAGCGACGACCGGGTCACATCCGCCTCGTGCTCGAAGAGGGAACGCCGTTCCTCGAACTCACGCCGCAGTTCCTCGACCTCGGCTTTGAGGGCGGCGACGCGGCCCTGCTCCTGCTCGATGCGCGTCCCCTGCTCGTCGAGTTCGCTCCGCATCTGCTCGACGCGGCTGCGTTCGGCGGCGAGGCCCGCCTGCTGGGCGGCGAGCGACTTGCTCCGGTCGTCCAGGTCCGACCGGGTGCGCTCCGCGGCCTGGGCGGCCTCCTGCACGGCGCGCTCGCGCTGGGCGCAGGCCTTCTCGCGTGCGTCGATCGCGCGCTCGCGCTCGTCGAGGGCCGCGGACCGCAGGGCGATCGCGCGTTCGCGGTCCTCGAGCTCCGAAGCGGTCTTCTCGATCTCGTCGCGCCGCGCCGCGGCCCACTGCTCGAACTGCCGGCGCGCCGCGGCCTGCTCGTGTTCGCGCTTCTCCGCGGCGGCGTCACGCTCGCGTGCCTGGGATTCCAACCGGTCCAGTTCGGCGCGCGACCTGGCGAGCGACTCGCGCTGCTGGGACAGTTCGTGCTCCAGGCGCGTGAGCCCCTCGCCCCGTGCGTTGATCTGCTGCTCACGTTCCGAGACGGCGCGCTCTCGCCCGCTGGTCTCCTCGTCGCGCCGGTGACGCTCGCGCTCGCGGTCCCGCGCGACGGCCTCGTCCTTCTCGAGCTGCTCCCGCACCTGCTCGATCTGGCGGCGCTGCTGCTCCAGCGACTGTTCGATCGCGCGCATCTTCTCCTGCTGCGCCGCGACCTGGGCCGCGGTGTCGCGGAACTCGGCCAGTCGCGACTCGAGGCCGGCCTCCCGGTCGCCCAGCCCGCGCTCGCGCTGGCCGAGGCTCTGCTCGCGCTGGGCCAGTTCGGCCTCGCGCCGGATGAGTTCCTCCGCCCGCGCCGCGCTCTGCGTGTGCGCCTGCTTGAGCGCCCCCAGGCGCGACTCGAGGTCGGCGAGCGTCGCCAGCACGGTATCGCCGGTCGGGACGCCGGCCGCCGGGTGCTGACCCTGCGTGTGGTGCGGCATCGACTCGGGACCGCTCTGAGACAGGCTGGCGTCGTTCATGCGCAAGTACCTCGTGACGCCGCGCCGGCCCGCGCCCGGTCCGGCGTCGCGTCCATGCTCTGTGCACCGCGTTCGACGCGGCGATTCCGCAGCGAATCTCATCGACCCGAGTGCGCGCGGTGTTCAGAAGGGGCCGCAGGCGCAACGTCCGATCACTCGTCCGTGGCGCGACGCCTCGCACGCCGCACGCGGGGCCCGTGGGCCTGTTCGGTTCACTCCGCGCGGTCACAGCCGCGTTCGCGGCGCACTGAGGGCCGCCGGCGCGGCCGGTGCCGCGTCACGGCGCCGTCCGGCGCGTTGCAGACGGCACGAGCGGCAGAGTCGGTACGGCCGCGCCATCCGTACGCTCTGATTCATCGGAGACCCCCATGGCCGCCTGGCTCTTCAAGACCGAACCGGACGAGTTCTCCTTCGCCGATCTGCAGAGGGGCGGCCCGTCGTTGTGGGACGGCGTCTCGAACCCCGCGGCGCTGGGGCATCTGCGCCGCGTCCGCAGGAACGACGAGGTGTTCATCTATCACACCGGCGGCGAGAGGTCGATCGTCGGCCTGGCGCGGGTGATCGCCGGACCCGGCGAAGATCCCCGGCGCCCCGGCCTCACGCCCGCGGGCGAGCCGAAGTTCGCCGTTGTCCCGCTCCGAGCGCTCCGCGCCGCGAGAACCCCGCTCTCGCTCGCGGCGATGAAGGCGGACGCGCGGTTCACGGGCCCGGAAGGCGCGGGCTTCGACCTGCTGCGATCGACACGACTGAGCGTGATGCCCGTGCCCCCGAAGGTCGAGGGTGTGATCCGTTCGCTGACCGGCCTGGACTGATCGGTGTGGGCTGATCGGTGTGGGCCGTCGGCACTCCGCCCGTCGCGGCTCATTCGCCGCGCGGGGAGCCGATGTGTTCGTGCCAGAGTTCCGGCCGCGTCGCGATGAACCGCTCCATCATCGATTGGCAGCGCAGGTCGTCCATCACGCGCACCTCGATGCCGGCGTCCTCCAGCCAGTCTTCGCGTCCGCTGAACGTGTGGTTCTCGCCGATCACGATCCGGCGCAGGTGCAGCAACACCGAAGCGCCCGCGCACATCGCGCAGGGGCTGAGCGTCGTCGCCAGCGTGAGCGACGCCCAATCGTGCCGACGCCCGGCGTTGCGGATGCAGACCGTCTCGGCGTGCGCCGTTGGATCTCCCTGCTGCACGACAAGGCTGCGACCCAGCGCGAGCACGACGCCCTCGCTGTTCATGAGCGCAGCGCCGATCGGCATGCCCCCCTCCGCCAGCCCGATGCGTGCCTGCTCGAAGGCCGAATCGAGCGCCAGACGGTCCAGCGTGTCCTGTTCCATGAACGACTATTGCCCGCCGGCGGTCGCAAGCCCACAAAAACAGACGGGGCGCCTCGCCGTGGAGGCGCCCCGCGATGGGTCCAACCCGTCCGGGCTTTCCGGCCCGGCGCGGGTGGGAGTTGACCGCTCAGCCGCAGGTGCAGCCGCTGCCGCACGAGCAATCGTCACCGCACGAGCAGTCCTGGCTCGCGCACGAATCGCCGCAGGAGCAGGCGTCCTCGCACGAGCACGCGCTGCCGCTCGCGCAGGAGCAATCGTCCTGGCTTGAGCACGAGCACGAGTCGCCGCAGGAGCAGCACGAGCAGTTCTCGCCGCAGGCGCAGGACGGCCCGCACGAACAGCACGAGCAGGCGCTCTCGCAGGAGCAAGAGCCCGCGCCGCCGCTGCACAGCAGCGTTGAAATCCCCATCACCACCGAAGCAAGCATGGAAACCATGATCCGACTCCTTGCCGGGACGAGCCCGGCGTCGAAGGACAGTGTGAAATGAACAACCAGAAGTTTGAATGTCGCGCCGGGAGCGGAGAACGCAGCGTTCAACTGCCCCGACCCCGCGGGCGCGAAACGTCACCGCGCCCGCCCGGCGGGCGCGCAGTCAGGCCTCGGGCCTTGCTCGACTAGATCAACCAAACGCACGTGCGATCGCGAACACGCGGGATGGGCGCCTTCATCTCGACGGCGCGCGGCCGAAGAGCGGGGTCAAACCCGATCCACATCGTCCGCGTGAGCGGGTGGCTCGGCGTGGCGGCGTGGGTGGACTTGACCTTGGCAAGATTCGTCGCCGGGAAGACCAGTGCCGTTCCCGCGCGAGCGCACCGGCATTCCGATCCCAGCCCCTCGGACTGAGAGCAGACGCAGGCGAGATCAACGCCCTCGGGGCGGGTCGCCCCGCCGCAGCAATCGCCGTCCGAATGTGCCGGCTCTGCCCGCGCTAAATCGTGATCCTGCTGCGAAGCGCCGTCGGAACAACAACAGCCTGCCCGAGGATCGCCCGCGCAACATGCATCCGCCTGTTCGTCCGCCTGCGCGTCGGAACTTCCGCAGCAGCCGGATTCGACCTGCGGGGCCGCCGCCAAGGCCGACATGACGCAAACCGTTCGCAGCCCGTCGCTTGCGCCGCACGTGCCGGCACCGGCGCCCAACAGCACACCGCTCCCGGGCAAGGCCGAGAGCAGCACCGCGAGCAGAAGCGTGAAACGCGCACGAAGTTGCATCAGCGAACTCTTCTTCGTCCATCCCACCCGGAGCGCTTGGCGACCGGCCCGGAAGAGGGGTGTGCCGACAAGTGCACGCCCTCACTCGCTGAGTATACAGACGGAATCGAAAAGGGCCGCCCAAACAAGAACCTTCCATCGATCTCGGCCATCGGTTACGATGCCCGAATGGGCCCAACCGAACACGACCACGCCATGTTGCGGCTCGCGATGACCCCGGGGCTCGGCCCGGTGCTGGCGCAGCGGGCGGTAGCCAGACTGGGATCGCCGCAGGCCGTGCTCGATGCGTCCGAGCACGCGCTCGCAACGATCAAGGGGATCGGCGAGGCGCGTGCCCGCCAGATCCGCGCGGGCGCTCGTGCTGCGAACGAAGCTGCGGCGGTTCAACTGAGCTTGGCCGCCCGACTGGGCGTCTCGCTCATCACGTTCGGCTCGCCCGAGTACCCGGAACTGCTCGGGCAGATCCCGAGCCCGCCGCTGGTTCTGTGGGTTCGAGGTCGGCTCGACGCGTCCGACCTTGATCGGCACGCGGTCGCCATCGTCGGCTCGCGCGAGTGCTCCACGTACGGCCTGGAACAGGCCGGGCGCTTCGCGCGCGGGCGCGCGCAGTCGGGCATCACCGTCGTCTCGGGGGGCGCGAGGGGCATCGACTCCGCCGCTCACCGCGGCGCGCTGCAAGTCTCCGGCGGGCGCACGCTCGTGGTGCTCGGGTGCGGCCTGGCCCACTGCTATCCACCGGAGAACGACCGGCTCTTCGCCGAGATCGTGGAGAAGTGCGCTGGCGCGATCATTTCGGAACTGCCTCTGGACACGCCGCCGACGCCGGAAAACTTTCCGGCTCGGAATCGGATCATCTCGGGCCTGTCCCTCGGTGTGCTGGTGATCGAGGCGGCGAAGCGCTCCGGCGCACTGATCACTGCGCGGGTCGCGCTCGAGGATCAGAACCGCGAGGTCTTCGCCTTGCCCGGGCGTGTGGACTCGCCGCATTCCGAAGGCTCGCTCGAACTGCTCAAGTCCGGCGCGGCCGGTCTGGTCACGCATCCGGAGGATGTGATCGGGGCGCTGGAGGGGCGAGCGCGGCACCATCACCACGGCACGCACGGAGCGCTCTTCGGCTCCCCGAGTGCTTCGGAAACGCCCGCGACAGCAGCGCCCGCATCGATCGATCGAACTCTGACGGACCGTCAGAGCGCCATTCTCAGCGCGCTGGACGAGGCCCGGACGCTTGACGACGTGCTGGCCCGGGTGGGGGGCGAAGCGGCGCAGGTGCGGGCCGACCTGACTCTGCTCGAAATCAAGCGCCGGATCCGGCGCGTCGGGTCCAAGTTCGAACCGACCGCGCGAGCGTAACCCTTTTGTTGTGATTGGGTTAGGATAACGTCCTCTCAGAACCCAAACTTTTTGATCAAAAATCGGTCGAAAGGGCTTGCGTGTGGTCGATGATCGGCTATCGTATTCCAAACAAACCCACGGATGGGTTTCTACGCTCGACTACAAGCGCTGACCGATCAAGCTCCCGGGCCCAGTAGGCCCAACCTGTCGGGGATCGACGGGCATCAGGCACGAGGGGTGGAACCCAGTCACCCTTGTCGCCGGAATGTTCGCCCCCGACCCGCTGCGGCGTCCTGGATTCAACTGGGACCCGGCTGAGCGAGATCTCAAGCGGACTTCCGGCACGCGACTCGGAGAACGGCATGGCTTTCGGGCCCGGCCGGGATTCGGGGTCGCCGGTTGGGAGTGTTGTCATGCCCTTCGGATTGGTGACGCAGGCGCGTTCGTCGGGTTCGGGTTCTCCGCTGCTCCGTTTGGGGCCGGGCGGAGATTTCGTGAGTGAATACCAGGCCGGACCATCGGGGCGGCTTGAGCGGCGCGAGTATGGGATTTCGATGGCCGCGAACGTGGCATCGGAGTTCGGCGAACAGAGCGCCGGCGGTTCGAGCGGGGGTGCGGGGGTTGGTTCCTGGGCTGGGCGGAGTCGTCCGGACCAGTCCGGGGAGAGTGCGAGCTCGGGCCGGCGGGATGCCGGACCGGGCGATCGGGTCTCGGTTTCGCGTCCGGCGCTTCTGGCCGGTGCGCTCTTGGCTGCGGAAGAACTGCTCGCCGCACAGGGCGGCGTGCTGATGAAACTGCTCGGGCTGAGCACCCAGGTGCGTTCGGACGTAGTCGTCCGCCCGCTCAAGCCCAGAACCATGCCGGCGCTGGCGTCGGCGGTCCGTCGCGTATATGAGAGGTGCGACCATGAATCTCACTCCCAAGCAACTGCGGATTCTTCAACTGATCCGCGACTGCCGCATCCGTCATGGCTATTCGCCGACGATGCAGGAACTCGCCGACGAGATCGGCGTGAGCAAGGTCACCGTGTTCGAGCACGTCGAGGCGCTCATCAAGAAGGGCGCGCTCACCCGCGACCCCAACAAAGCTCGCTCTTTGGCCATTGCTGACGGGATCGCCGTGCCGGACGAGGCCAGGCCGTACCGCTTCCCGCTGGTGGGGAAGATCGCGGCAGGTCATCCGGTCGAGAAGCTCGAAGATCGCGATGAGCTCGACCTGCTCGACATCGTCGGTCCCCGCCCCGGGCGTCAGGGCGCCATGTTCGCCCTCCGTGTGCAGGGCGACTCGATGCGCGACGAGGGCATCCTGGAAGGTGACTACATCCTCGTCGAGCGGACCGACACCGCCGGGAACGGCGACCGCGTGGTGGCGCTCCTCCCCAACGGCGAAACGACGCTCAAGACCTTCTACCGCGAGGCCGACCGCATCCGCCTGCAGCCCGCGAACCCCGAGTTCCAGCCGATCTACGTCAAGGACTGCAAGGTGCAAGGGATCGTGCGCTCGGTGCTGCGGAAGTACTGATCACTGGCCGGTCAATCCAGGCCGATCGCACGCGATGAACGCGAGGCGGGCACCGCGTTCGGTCACGTCCTGGGGATCATGGCGGGTTCACGCTCCGTTGTGAGTGCGCGTTCATCGTTTCCGACCCACACCATTGCTTGAACTGACCGATCTGCGGATTCGAGGCGGCTGCTTCGCACCAGGTCGGCGGGCCATGGCTATCGACACGAACACGAGTGCGCGGTACCGTGTACCAGTTGGCAGCGTGAGCATCGAGCCGCGCGTTGTTTGTGCCTCGGCTTGTGGGAGCGGCGCACTTCATGGGCAACACCCCGCCGGGCGAACCGGCGAACACCGACCCGCGCAAGGACGGCACGGCGGCCCGCCGGGCAGGCCCGTCCAGCGCTCATGACCTCTCCGCCGCTGGCTGGGGTCTGTCCGCCCTAGGCCGCGGGGAACACGATCGCCGCGCTCCCGCAACACAAGGTGAGGCTTTCCGGGCCGAATCGCACGGCAACGGCGGCGGCGATGCCTCGTTTCTGGCCGCGGCACTCGAGCCGCTGCTGCGTCAGGCGTGCGAAGACCGGCTGTCAGAGGTTCGCTGGTTCCGTTCGGCGTGGCAGGCCGGCGGCGCTTCGACGGGGCTCGCAACGTTTGCGCTCGACGACGGCACGACCACCGAGGTCGTGGTGAAGTTGCCGGTGGGTCCGACGGAGTACCGGTGGACGACGGCGCTGGGCGGCATGCCGCACGTCTCGGAGCATGTGGTGGACGGCCCGCTCGACGGTGAAGAGACAGGGCGGGTGGAAGTGTGCGCGTCGTGCGCGTGCGCGATGGGTCCGACACCGCGTGTGTACGCCGCGGGGACCTGCATCGGCGGATACGACCTGGCGTGGCTGGTGATGGAGCGGTTCGAGGGCGACCCGCTGAGCAGGCATTTGTCGCGCGAAGCGTTCGAGGACCTGCTGAATGCGGCGGCGGAGTGGTACGCGGCGGCTCAACTGGTCCGCCTTCCCGAGAACGCTGCGCCGCCGCTGACAAAGGACTGGCGTGGATTGATCGAGCGGTCCGCGTCGATCGTCGACAACGGGGCGCTGGACGATGAGGAACGATGGCACGACGCGACGCACGCGGTGCTGGGGCTCCTGCCGCGGATCCTGGGGGTGTGGGAGTCGCGCCCGATCAATACGTGGTGCCACGGCGACCTGCACCCCGGGAATGCGATGCGCCGAGCGGGTGCGTGGTGGTACGCGGGGCACATGACACCGACGCGCACGCGGACGGGTGAGAACGCCGCCGGTCCCGGCGATTCGGAGAGCCGGGCGCAACCGGACCCGATCCACGGCGCGGCGCGCGGCGGGGCAAGCCCGGGCGGGTGCACGCTCATCGATCTGGCGCTGGTGCACCCGGGGCACTGGGTCGAGGACGCCGTGTACCTCGAGCGGCTTTACTGGGGTCGGTCGGATCTGCTCGAAGGCGTGCGGCCCGTGCCTTTCCTGGCGCAGGCGCGGCGGGAGCGCGGGATGAGTTCGCCCGAGGACTACACGCTGCTCGCGAACATCCGGCGTGTGCTGATGGCCGCGTGCGTGCCGAACTTCCTCAAGCACGAGGGCCACCCGCGGTACGTGAGCGCAGCACTCGACGTGCTCGAGCGGCTGCTGCCGGTCGTGCGTTCGCGTGTGCGGTGAGCAGCGGATGGGCGAGCCTGGGTTCCGGGCTGGGCCGATGAGCGCGCAGGCCCTCGAGCCTTGTCGAGGTCTCTCGCGGCCGGTTCGCCGAATTAACGCCGCTTGGCGCCCGAACTGGCACGCTTCTTCCCGGCGGAACGCTTCCTGCCAGTGCCCGCGAGCGGCGCGGCCTTGGGGGCCCTGGTGTTCTTGCCCGACGCCGCCCGGATCTTGCCCTTCTTGAGTTCGATCGCGCCGGCGCGCTCGATGACGTGCCCGCAGTTCTTGCACGTGCGGCGCTCGGCCGGACCGCCCCAGAAGTCGTGCATGATGACCTTGAGGTCCTCGTCGATCTTCTTCAGGCGCCAGCGCGCATCGTGCACGAGGTGGTCGCACTTGGGGCAGTACCACTGCAGGCCGTCCTGGCCTTCCAGACCCGAAACGTTCGGGCGCGGGAACTCGATGACCAGACCCACGGTTCCCGCGGGACGCTGCGGACGGTGCGGCACCCAGCGGGGGAGGAGGAAGATCTCGCCTTCTTTCACCACGATGTCCTGCGGCTTGGAGCCATCCAGCGGGCGGACGCGCACCGCGATGTCGCCCTTGATCTGGTAGAAGAGCTCCTCCGTCGGGTTGACGTGGAAGTCATTGCGCGTGTTCGGGCCGCCGGAAACGAACACGATCGCGTCCTTCGAGTCGCTCATGAGCTGCTTGTTGCTCACGGGCGGCTGGAGGTGCTTCCAGTTCGCCTTGATCCACTTCTGGAGGTCGAGTTTGGGGAACGTCGACGGTCGGTTCGGGTTCATCATGGACAAGAGGGTAGCGAAAGCCGCGGCGGTTGCGAGCGTCGCGCCGAGAGACGATCGCGATTGAGACCCGGTCGCAGGGCTGCGACCGGCCGCCCTTCGAGGCGGGCGGGAACCAGGGCCTTTAATCCCGCATGACGAGCCAGACGGGATCGGAGCGCCGGCCGCGGGTGGCGCTGGAAACGACGCTCCTGGTGCACGGCGTGCCGAGCGCCGAGGGGCCGTCGCTTGCGCGTCGGTTGAGCGAGATCGTGCGGGCGCGCGGGGCCGAGCCGGCGGTTGTGGGCGTGGTGGATGGAGCGCCGATCGCCGGTCTAAGCGACGGACAGTTAGAGCAGTTGCTGCGACGGGGACGGGAACGTCCGGGGAGCGTCGCGAAAGTGAATACGTCCAACCTGGGGGCGGCGTTGTTCCGTGGACAGACGGCGGCGACGACCGTCTCGACGACCATGGAGATCGCGAGCCGCGCGGGGATCGGCGTCTTTGCGACCGGCGGGCTCGGCGGCGTGCACAGGTCCGCGATCGGCGGCGGGCCCGGCTGGGACGTGTCGTCGGACCTGGTCGCCCTCACGCGCTTTCCGATGTGCGTGGTCGCCAGCGGCGTGAAGTCGATCCTCGATGTGCCCGCGACCCGGGAAGTCCTCGAAACCCTCGGCGTGCCGGTGATCGGGTTCCGGACCGACGATTTCCCGGTGTTCTACATGCGCAGGCACCCCACCGAGCACGTCAATGCGTGCGACGCCCGCTTCGACGACGCCGAGGAGCTCGCACGCTTCGTCCGGTTCGAACTGGCCCGCACCAACCGGGGCGTGCTCGTGGTGAACCCGATCCCGGGAGAGCACGAGATCAGCGCGGCGGACTGGGCGCGTTGGCTGGCCGCGGCGGAAGCCCGGGCCCACGGCGACAGCACGGCGAAGGGACGCGACGCTACGCCGCGGGTCCTGGCGGCCTTGCACGAAGTGAGCGCCGGGGCCACGCTGCGGTCCAATATCGAACTGGTGGCGAATAACGCCGATCTGGCGGCGCAGATCGCGGTCGGGATGGTCCGACCCGGCTGAGGCGCAGGGCCGAGTCGGTGCGCCGGCGAACCCCGGCGCCGCGTGCGATCCGTTCTGCGCCGGGCACGTACTATCTGCGAGCCCTGTTGCCGCCATGGAAGTGCCGAAAGAACCCGCGGATACGCGAGCCGGGAAGCACTGCACGCCCAAGGAGCGTGCGCGCCGGGGAGGAAGCCCGGGTGAAGGCGGAGAGGCGGGCCGGACCGTTTCGCTCAACGTGCTCAAGGGGGCGAGCCGTCGGGCCAGCAACGCCTGGCAGAAGGGTCACTCAAGGATCCAGCACTCGCGTGTCGGGGTGTGGCGGACGATCGCGCTGGTCAGCGTGCACGTGATCATCGCGGCCCACGTGGTCCAGTGGCTGGTGACGGGGATGACCCTTTCGCCGCTGGAGCCGAGTGAGAGCATGCAGACGCTCCGCGAGGGGACCGTGAACGCGGGGTTCGTGCTGTTCGCGGCGGCGGGCCTGTCGACGATCATCTTCGGGCGGTTCTTCTGCGGCTGGTCGTGCCACGTGGTGGCGCTGCAGGACCTGTGCAACTGGGGGCTGATGAAGGCGGGGATCAAGCCCAAGCCGTTCCGCTCGCGCCTGATGGTGTACATGCCGCTGGCGCTGGGGCTGTACATGTTCGCGTACCCGGTGGTGCACCGCGAGGTGATCCGCCCGCTGTTCGCGGACCGGTACGGGCGCCTGCCGTCGTGGCTGGGGCAGAGCGAGCCGCTGCCGTCGTTGAAGACCGAGTTCTTCGTGCCGGATTTCTGGGCGACGTTCCCGACGTGGTACGTGGCGATCCCGTTCATCTTCGTGATCGGATTCGCGATCGTGTACGTGATGGGGGCGAAGGGGTTCTGCACGTTCGGATGCCCTTACGCCGCGCTCTTCGGGCCCGGCGACCTGGTCGCGCCGGGGAAGATCCGCGTCAACGACCGGTGCGAGCAGTGCGGGCACTGCACGGCGGTGTGCACCTCGAACGTGCGTGTGCACGAGGAAGTCCGCGACTTCGGGATGGTCGTTGATCCCGGGTGCATGAAGTGCCTGGACTGCATCAGCGTGTGCCCGAACGACGCGCTGTACTACGGGTTTGGCGCACCGACGGCGCTGGCGAAGCCGCGGGACGAATCGGCGAAGGCACGCCGGGCCAAGGCCAGGGCGCAGCGCGAGTCGCGCTTCGACATGACCCGGCGCGAGGACCTGCTGATCACGGCGGTGTTCGTCGCGATGTTCCTGGCGTTCCGGGGGATGATGAACGAAGTGCCGATGCTCATGGCGGTGGCGATGGCCGCGATGGGCGCGTTCATCACCCACAAGTTCTACCGCTGCTTCGCCGATCCGTCGGTGCGGTTCCAGAACCTGCAGCTCAAGATCAAGGGGCGGTGGACGCGCGCGGGGCGTGCGTTCGGGGTGCTGGCGGCGGTGACGCTGCTGAGCGCGGCGTGGAGCGGCGTTGTGCGGTGGAGCGTGTGGCGCGCCAACGAGACGTACGCCCAGATCGTGACCCCGTGGGCGACGGCGCTCCGCGACGACTTCGTGCCCAGCCCCGGCGAGCGCGAGCGGGCCGAGACGATCATCCGGCACTACCGCTTCGGGGGCGACGTTCGGGACGGCGGCATCGGCTGGCGGCTCGCGCCGGAAGAGCAATCGAGGCTTGCGCACGCGTACGCGATCGTGGGCGACATCGGCGAGGCGCGGGCGAGGCTGGAAGCCCTGCTCGAACGGCCGCAGGCCGGCGACGGCCTGGTGTTCCAGGTCGCCGATCTGCAGCGCCGCCTGGGCGTTCCCGAGGAGCAGGTGCGAGCGTTCATGCGAGCACAGCTCGAGAAGCACCCGAACCTCGATCAACTGCGGGCCCAGGTGTTCGCGATGAACCTGGAGCGCGCCGGCGGCCCGCAGAACGCGGCGGCGGCGGGGCTCAATACCGATCAATGGCGGGGCGCGCTGAGCGAGCGGTTTGTCCGCGCTTCTTCCCTGCTGGGATCGGCGAGTTCGCACGCGATGCTCGGCGAACGCGACCAGGCGCTGGCGCAGCTCAAGCGCGTGCCGCTGGAGCACCACGACGACGCCGACTCGATCTTTCTCGCGGCGCGGATGGCCCAGGGCCTGGGCGACCCCGCGCTCGCGCGCACACTCGTGGACGACGCGCTGCGCGTGAAGACCAACCGCGGGCTGATCGACACGACGGCGGCGGGCGTCCTGCTCGAACTGGGCGAACCCGAGCGCGCCGCCGATCTCGCACGGCGCGGGGTGGAGAAGGCGCAGAAACTCGGCCCGCACCCGGCGCTGGCTTCGACGCTCCGCGCGGCCGGGCTGACACTCCTGCAGGTTGGATCGTCCGAGGTCACGCCGGATGCCTCGACGGGGAGCCGGATGAACGACGCGGCGTGGAGGAAGAAACAGCAAGACGACGGGCTCGACCTGCTGCGCCGAGCGATCGACGCGTCGGGCGCCAGCCCGTGGGACCTGTCGGGCATCGGCGTCTCGCTGGCGCAGATCGGCATGCAGAACCAGGAAGTCGGGCTACTGCAACTGGGTCTCGAAGCGCTGGAGCGGGCGCGGGACCGAGACCCCAAGAGCCCGACGATCCGGCACGACCTGGCGCAGGTGTACTACGCGACCGGGCGCCTCGACCGGGCGGTCGAGGAGATGCGCCGAGCGGCGGAAATGGGCGCTTCGAGCGCCGTCCTGGCGCGTCGGTACGCGGAACTGCTCTCGGAGACGGGCAAGGACGCCGAAGCGCAGCGCTGGATTCAGGAAGCGGAGAAGCGGGAACGTTCGATGGCTCCCGCGCCGGGCGCCGGGCCGGGGGTTCGCTGAGGGGCCGCGCGCTCGGACAGTTTCCGGTGAACTTCGACCGTTCTCGAATCGACCGTCCGTTCATCGGCCGCGGGCCGGGCTACGAATAGCCCGCGGAGGGCGTGGGGCGGGCGGCGGGAACGCACCGTCGGGCACGGACCCGGCGGGTGGGAGTGTTCATGGGCAAGGTTGCTCGCAAGGACAGGGGTGGGACCGGAAGCTCGGGCGGACCGGCGGTGCCGATCGCCCCCGGACAGCGACCGGTCCGGGTGGCGGCGACGGCGGGCCGCAACGGTGAAGCCTCGCCGGGGGCGGTCGCGCCCGGCACGCAAGGGGCGGCGGCAAACCGGGGGGGCGT
>CALMQD010000310.1 GCA_937871415.1 uncultured Phycisphaerales bacterium
AATCGAGCCATCACGTCGCCGGCCGTTTCGACCACGGGGGCGAAGTCGGAGCCTAGGTTGTGGATGGGGTGGTCGCGGCGGGCGTCGATGTCGACTCCGCTGGCGCGGGCGACGTAGCCGAGGTGAACGACTGTGCTCATGGGGTGTCTCCTGCGCTCGCGTTGACGCGCAGCGCGATGCCCTGCGCGGGTTGACCGGCGTCGTCCACAGGGGCTTGGCGATCAGGCCGCGACGGTTCATCGGGCCCAGGTTGTCCAGCGGCGTCGCGGGCAGCGGCCGGGCCGCGCCCGGCCAGACGATCGGGTCGGTGTTCCTCGCCGGCAGGCCAGCGCGCACCAGCCACTGCCGCGCCGTTTCCCAGCACGCCGGCCGGTCCAGGTACCGCGCGACCGACCAGTACAACTCGGCGCCGTCGACGAGCGCCTGGTCCTTCAGGTCCGGGTGGCCCAGGAGGTCTTCGAGCGTGAGGCGCGCCGCCTCGAACCGCGCATCCTCGAGCTGCATCTGCGCTCGCCGGAGCCCGGCCTCGAGCCCCGCGGCGGTCAGCGCGTAGCGCTGCCAGACGCCCTCGATGTCGCCGCCATCGAGCAGCGCCTGGGCCCGCGACTGCTGCGCCGCCCGGTAGGCGTTCAGCAGGCTCGCCTCGCCCAGCAACTGCCGATGGATCACCGCGCGCACGCCCTCGAAGAGCGCCTCCTGCGAGTCCGCGCCGGCACGCGCCGGCGATCGCTTGGCTTCCCCTTCCTGCTCGCCCGGCGGCTGCGTGTCGGGAGCGTCCGGCGACGCCGCCGGCGCCGCGGGGACCGCCTGCCCCGAATCCGCAACCGGCAGCAGCCGCATGCCCTCGCTGTCCAGCAGCGATTGCAGCACACGCACCGCTTCGTTCACGTTGCCCGCCCCGGACAGTTCGCGCACGCGGCTGAGGCTCTCCCGCGCGAGTGTGGACTCATCCACGTACACCG
This sequence comes from uncultured Phycisphaerales bacterium, assembly GCA_937871415.1. Taxonomy (GTDB): domain Bacteria; phylum Planctomycetota; class Phycisphaerae; order Phycisphaerales; family UBA1924; genus JAHBK01. The sequence continues at coordinate 963 of CALMQD010000310.1, forward strand.
GGTTGAGTTGGCGCGGCTGGCGCGCGTTCTGCGCGAGCGCCGCTCCACCCGGATCGCCCACCATCCCCAGCGCAACCCCCAGCGCGCCCGCCGCCACCCATCGCGCGGCGATCACGCCCGAACACACTCCCGCACCGAACACGCGGCTCCTGAGAATCCGTTCCGGGCGCTGTCGCGGCACAGGCACACTCCGTTCTGCGGGCGTTTGTTCGACGGCGTTCGATCCGTGCGGGAGCGGAAATCCCTCCCGGTTCTTCTGCTCATCCAACGGGTATGTTCGACTCTCCGCACTGCACCCGCAAGTGGTTCATCCGGGGTGAGGGCCTCGGGTCGTACACGCCGGGCCCCGGCAGGCCTTTGCGGGGCCCCGGATCCCGCCCGGTTCGGGCAACTGGGATTGGAATCGAGCGCTCCGAGCAGGTCATTATTCGGCCCTCCCGGGCGCCGTGTGCGGCGTTTCCCTCTCGGGGCCTCGAACGCAGTCCGGCCCGGGTTCCGTCATTCGCTCCAGTTGCGCCAGGTCCTACGACCCGCGGGGTTTGACCGGGAGCGTCGCGCCGGGGTTGCCGTTCCCGCCGCGATCCCGCGCCGCCGGCGGCCCGTTTCATTCACTCCCCGACTGAGGTTGGGGATCGATCCAGCCGATCACGACTGCACGCGTTGCAGCCGGCGTAGGCCCTGAGGCCCCGCCGCGCCCGCGGGAGGTCCGTCCATGCAGGCGATGTCCGTGCCGATCGCCGGGGTGTTTGCCGACCGCAGCCGACGGGTGATCGCGCTCACCGCGCTGATCGCCCTGCTGAGTCTGGCCGACCTGTTCATGACGCTGACGTTTCTGCGCACCGTCGGCATGTCCGAGGCGAACCCCGTCGCCCGGATGGTGATGTCCTACGGCTCGCCGACGTACCTGGTCGTGTGGAAACTCGCGTCGATCGCCGTGGCGAGCACGGTTTTCTGGCTGGCGCGCAGGCGCCGGCTGGCCGAGGCCGGGTGCTGGGTGTGCGTCGCGGTCCTGGTCTGGCTGACGGTCCGCTGGATCCATTACTCCCAAGAGGTCGAAACGGCGACGCCGCTGATCCACGTGCTCGCGTCGGGCGAGTGCCCGACGTGGGTGACGATGGCCGACTGAGCGTGCGAGCCGCCCGTGCCGCGGCCTTGGGAGGCCCAAGCCCAAGGCCCGGGGTGCCGACGCGCCGATAATGCACCCGTGAGCGTGCCGGACACCACCCCGAAGACCGACCCCTCGACCGACGCGGGCTCCGCGGCGGCGGGGCGCGAGGCCGACCGGAACCCGCCGACGTCCAACGGGACACCGCACCCGGGACCGGATGCGGGCGGGAACGGCCACGGGAGCGGGAACGGCAACGGACCGGGCGGCGGGCGCTGGGGCAAGGTCACGCGCAACGTCGAGGAAGGGTTGTTCCTCGCGGGCCCGCGGACGCGCAAGTTCGAAGCGGCGCGCGCGGTGCGGATCTTCCTGGAGTTCATCAAGGGATTCCGGCGCCTGCACTTCGTGGGCCCGTGCGTCACGGTCTTCGGCTCGGCGCGGTTCAGCGAGAGTCACCCGTTCTACGCGCTGGCCCGAGACGTCTCCGGGCGTCTGGCGCAGATGGGTTTCACCATCATGACCGGCGGGGGCCCGGGCATCATGGAGGCCGCGAACCGCGGCGCCAAGGACGTCAACGGGCGCAGCATCGGGTGCAACATCGAACTGCCGATGGAGCAGCAGCCCAACCCGTACCTCGACAAGTTCATCGAGTTCCGGTACTTCTTCGTGCGCAAGGTCATGCTCGTGAAGTACTCGTACGCGTTCGTCGTGCTCCCCGGGGGGTTCGGCACCCTCGACGAGCTCTTCGAAGCGCTCACGCTCATCCAGACCGGCAAGATCCGCGACTTCCCGGTCGTGCTCATGGGCTCGGAGTACTGGGAGCCGATGCTCGCGTTCTTCCGCGAGCGCCTCATCGAGCAGAAGACGATCAACGCTTCGGACCTCAACCTGCTGATGGTCACCGATTCGCCCGAGCAGGCGGTCGACTACATCGCCGAGCGGGCCGTGAAGAAGTTCGGTTTCTCGTGGAAGCGTCCGCCCCGGCGCTGGTGGCTGGGCGAGTAGGCGTCTGCGGGGCGGCCGGGGTTGCGTCTGGGCGCGTCCTAACGTGGATCATGGCCAGTCCGACGACCCCCGCCTCACAGCCCGCGCGCGCCCGTCCGCACCGGTACGTGCTGGGCATCTCCGGCGCTTCGGGCGCGCACTACGCCCTGCGCCTGCTCGAACAGCTCCTGCTCGCTCACGGCGGAACGAGCGAGGTGCACCTGGTCGTGACGGACTACGGGCGGCGGCTGCTCTTCGACGAGGCCGGCGTCACGCACGTCGACTTCGCGAACCTCTGCCCGACGATCACGAGCGCCGACGCCGCCCGCCGGCTCATCATCCACCCGAACAAGGACGTCGGCGCGTTCATCGCTTCCGGCAGTTTCCTGCACGACGGCATGGTCGTCATGCCCTGCTCGTCGAGTGCGCTGGGGTACCTCGCGACCGGCAGCGGCAACAATCTGCTCGCGCGGGCCGCGATGGTGACGCTCAAGGAGCGCCGGCGGCTGATCGTCTGTCACCGCGAGACGCCGCTGAGCCTGATCGACATCCGCAACATGGAGCAGTTGACGCTCGCGGGCGCGATCGTTTGCCCGACGAACCCGGGGTTCTACCTCAAGCCCACGCGCGTGGAAGACCTCGTGGACTTCATCGTCGGCAAGGTGCTCGACCTGCTCGACGTGCCGCACGAACTCAAGAACCGCTGGGAGGACGCCGGCCGGGCCTGAATAGCGCATCAGTCGGCGTCGAGTGCCAACCGCACCATGACCTCGATGCCGGTCGCGAGCGCATCGTCGTTGAAGTCGTACTCGGGCTGGTGCAGGCCGGGGCAGGTCGCCTGGCCCGGCGGTCGCACGCCGAGGATGAAGAAGCACGCGGGCACGTGGCGCCCGTAGTACGAGAAGTCCTCGCCGCCCATGGTCGGGTGCTCGAGGTGCGCGACGCGCGCCTCGCCGAGCGTGGTTCGGGCGACGCGGAAGAAGCGGTTCGTCGCGCCTTCGTCGTTGTGCGTGACCGGGTAGCCGGGCTCGAAGTCGATCTCGACGCGGCAGTCATGCGCCCGCGCCGTCGCCTCCGTGATCGCGAAGAGGCGCTCGCGTGCCAGCGTCCGCGTCTCGTCCCGCAGCGTGCGGATCGTGCCCGTGAACTCGATGGAGCGCGGGATGATGTTGCTCGCCGTGCCGCCGTGGATCATGGTCGTCGAGACGACGATGGAGTCGAGCGGGCCGACCCAGCGCGAGACGATAGTCTGCAACGCGGTGACGATCGCCGCGCCCGCCACGACCGGGTCGCGCCCCAGGTGCGGGTACGCCGCGTGCGCCGGCTCGCCGATGACGCGCACGGTGTAGTTGTCCGTGGCCGCCAGCAGCGGGCCCACGCGCGAGCCCACGACACCGAGTTCGTACTGCGGCCAGCCGTGCAGGCCGAAGATCCGCCCGACACGCGGCCCGAGCAGGCTGCCGTCGAGACAGCCCGCGGCGCACATCTTCTCGCCGCCCGCGCCGCCCTCTTCCGCCGGTTGGAAGATCAGGTGCACGCCGACAGGCCGGTGCTCCAGTCGCGACAAGATTCGCGCGACCCCCAAAAGGTTGGCCGTGTGCCCGTCGTGCCCGCAAGCGTGCATGACGCCCGGAGTCTTGCTCGCGTACGGCGCGCCGGTGCACTCGACGATCTGCAGTGCGTCCATGTCGGCGCGGAGCGCGACGGAGTGCGCGCCGGGCTGCGTGCCGCCGGTGGGCGGCAGGTACGCGAGCACGCCCGTGCCCCCCGCCAGCCCCGCGACGTGCTCGATTTTCAGGCGCTTCAGTTCCTCGCAGACGACGCGGCTGGTCCGGCGCTCCTCGAACGCGAGTTCCGGGTGCTCGTGCAGGTCGCGACGGATGCGGATGACGCCCGGGAGTTCCTCATCGATGAGCCGACGCAGCGCTTCGCGGGAGATCACGCCGCTCGGACCGGGCGCAACCGTCGCGCCGCCGGAAGCCGCGCCGGCGGCGGAGGAGTGGGGGAGGGGGGGCGTGCTGAAAGAAGATGACGGGCTCGGTGCGGCTCCGGGCATGAACGATGGTAGAGCCGGTGGTCCGTGCGATCCGAACATCGCGGCGACCGCCCGCCCGGGGCGTGCGTCTTAGCCGAACAACTGCTCCAGAAGTGCGTCGCGGTCGATCCCCGCGTGTTGAGCGACGTCGCGCAGGATCGCGTTGAGCGTTCCGACTTTGAGCGGGTCGTGAGCGGGGACGGTCACGTGGTGCTCGCTCGGTCGTTGCGTGGTCAGGCGGATGTGGCTGCCGGTCTGGTGATTGACCGCGTAGCCGAATCGCGACAGCGCCTGCGCGAGCTGCCTTCCCGTCATGTCGCGGGGCAACCTCATGCGGCGATCAACTCATCGCGCACGTGGTGCAGGCGAATGACCTTGGGTCGCGATGCCTGGTCGGGGAAATGACAGTGAACGGCGTCGCGAACGTTCGTCCGCAACTGCTCCGGCGTGTCGGCCTGCGTGAAGATGGAGCTGCCCACGGCGTGCGCCACGAAGCCGCCGTCCGGGTCCTCCTCCACGACAAACACAATCT
>CALMQD010000311.1 GCA_937871415.1 uncultured Phycisphaerales bacterium
TGAGCGAGCACCTGGGGACGAAGGTGCGCGTCCGGACTGACAAGAGCGGGAAGCGCGGGTCGGTGCAACTGGCGTTCTTCGATCTCGACCACTTCGATGGCCTGATGACCAAGCTCGGGTTCGTCATGCGATAAGCGCGTCCGGTGCTCATGTCGCGTCGTGGCGCGGCCCAAACGGGGCACATGAGAACACGGCGCTTCGAGCGGCGGCGGTTACGCGATCAACACCCGAACACGAAATGATGTGATGGGAGAGGGTTGAGAAGCTGGTTTCTTATTACTAGCATGCGGCACGAAGTTGGGTCCGGGCACGCACGACTGCCGTCCTGAATCTCGTGAAGGCCGGCCAGGAAAAGAGCGGGCGCCCCCCGGATCGGTCCTTTCAACACGAAGGAGCACAGGGTCATGGCAAAGAAAGGCAGTGGGGGGCTGGCGGGGCTGAGCGTCGTGGAACTCCAGGCGGAGCTGTCGCGGCGCCAGCGCGCCGCGGGCGGTCTGTTCCGCAAGCGCGACCGTCTGCTCGCGAAGCTGCGCGAGGTCGAGGCGCAGATCGACGCGATGGGCGCGTCGGGCGGCGGGCGTCGTCGTCCGAAGAACGACATGAACCTCGTCGAGGCGCTCTCGAAGGCGCTCGACGGCAAGACGATGAGCGTGACGGAAGTCGCCGAGGCCGTGCAGCGCCAGGGCTACCGCACCTCCTCGCCCTCGTTCCGCACGATCGTCAACCAGACGCTCATCAACAGCGGGAAGTTCAAGCGTGTCAGCCGCGGCCAGTACACGCTCAAGTGAGCGTGACCGGCGTGCCGCCGACGCATCTTGCACCGACTTGAAAACAAGCCACCCGGACGCACGCGCGCCCGGGTGGTTTGTTTTTGGTCGTGGTGATCGGGCCCTGGTTCCGCGCGGGGCCGGTTCGCCCCGATGGGCCGGGCGTCGAGAGCGTTACTTCTTGGCGTCGCGTTTGGCGAGGAGTGCCTCGACGACTTCCTCCAGGCGTCCGCGGGCGCTGGAGTTGGCGAGGGCGCCGTCGGCGTCGACGACGAAGATGCGCGGGATCGAGGTGATGCCCCAGGACTTGCTGAACTCGCTGTCCCAGCCCTTGCCCTGGTAGAAGTGGTACCAGCCGAGTTGGTTCTGGCTGATGAAGTCCAGGAGTTTCTGCTTGCCGGACGAGGTCTTGGCGTCGGCGGGCTGGCCGTCGGAGGGTTCGCTGTCGAGGCTGACGCTCACGATCTCGACGCCGCGGTCCTTGTACTTCGCGTAGAACTCCTTGAGTTTCGGGAGTTCGGCGACGCACGGGCGGCACCAGGTGGCCCAGAAGTCGATGACGACGATCTTGCCCTTGAACTTGGACGCGAGATCGATCTGCTCGCCCGTGACGGCGTCGGTGAACTTGAGTTCGAAGGGCTTGCCGATGCCGTGCACGATCCTGGCCATGGGGCGCGCCTGTTCGGCGGCCTCGGAGTCGGGGTAGTCCTTCAGCAGGCGGTCGAGGAGGTTGCCGGCGCGCTCGGGGCTGCGGTCCATCCAGCGGTTCACGAGGTACAGGAGCATGCCGGCGGCGCGCTTGTCCTGCGGGGCGTGCGCCAGGAAGCGCTCGACGGCGGGCATCGTCTTGTCCGGGTCGAACTTGCTCTGGCGACCGACCGCGATGGCGTTCCAGTACATCGCCTGCGACACGACCTCGGGGTTCTGATTCTCGGAGATGATCGCCTCGGTGTCGGCGATCGCCTTGTCGGGGGCGTGCTGCTCGAGGACCATCATGTTCCAGCGCCGCGCCATGAGTTCGGGCGTGCGCTCGTGCTTGGGATCGGCGCGGTACAGCTGCATGCCCAGCTCGGCGATGCGGTCGACGATCGCGGCGCGCTTCTCCATGTGGCGGCTGAACTCGTCGGCGTCGTACTTCTCGGGCGCGACCGGGATCGCCAGGCCGTCGTACTCCTCGAGGATCTTCTCCGGCGGGCGGTTCTCGCTGTCGCGAGCGCTCTGGGTCTCCGGCTTGGGCGAAGCCTTCGGCGCGGGGGCATCGGGAGCGCCGGCGCCGCCCTTCTTTTCGGGGTCGTCGGCGCGGGCGACGCCCGCGCTCAGCGCGAGGGCCACGCCCGCGGCGAGCGCGAGCGGCGAGCGGCGGAGGGCGTCGGACAGGCGGGTCTTCGTGGCGGGCTTCATGGCTGGCGGACTCCCCGGTGAGGGCCGTGCTTCTGGGTCGCGTGCGAGCATACGCCCCGGGCCGGCGCGGGTGCGCCAAGGCCCGAGAACGCCATCATCGGCAGATTCGAAGGCGGTCTGGACCGCGCGAACCGCGGCCGCCCGCACCACCCGGCCCGCCCTCCCCGGGCACGCGCAAGC
>CALMQD010000312.1 GCA_937871415.1 uncultured Phycisphaerales bacterium
CCCCACTCGCAACCTTCTTCCGATAACTCCCCTCCCAACGCACCGCCCGGCGCTTCCGGCCGATACACCCTGACGGCTCTCACCAGGGCACGGAGGCCTCATGCGCTCCAAGTTTCATCTCCGCCTGACCCTCTCCGCCGCGGCCATCCTCGGCGCGCTCTCCCTCGCGCCCATTTCCCACGCCCAAGACGCCGCCCCCGCCACTCCCGCCGCCGCCGAGCCCATGGCCGCGCCCGACCTCTCCCCGAGCGTCACGCGCCTCCTCGAAGCCGACTACCTCCGCGACGAAGACAAGACCGCGCTCCGCCTCTTCCACGGCATCTGGACCCCCGCCGACCTCGCCACGCCCGAGCACTCCGCGCAGGCCGCGCTCGTGGCCTTCGACCTCACCAACCCCACGCTCGACCCCGGCGCCGCGTCCGCCGTCGGCTCCGCGCTCGACCGCGCCGAGGCGGCGCTCCTCCGCGGGCGCCTCGCCGATGCGCTCCGCCTCGTCGAACTCGCCAGGCAGAACGACGCCCACCCCACCCGCGCCGCGCGCATCCAGGCCCGCGCGCTCGAAGCCATGGGTCGCGACGCCCAGGCCGTCCAGGTCTGCGACACCGAGTTCAAGCGCCTGAGCGATGCGCCGCAACTCTCCGACGAAGAGATCGTCGAGGGCGTCCTGCTCGCCGAACTCCAGCTGCGCCTGAAGGACCCGCTCGCGCCCGCCGACGGGGCGATCCCCGCCAAGGATGCACCCGCCCGCGTGATCGGGCGCAACTTCGAGGGCTACATGCAGGCCCTCGCCCTCGTCCGCGACCGCAACCGCCTCTACTGGCCCGCGCGCCTCGCCGAGGCCGAACTCCTCCTCGCACGCGACAACCCCGCCCAGGCCCAGCAGGCCCTCACCGAGGTCCTCGCCCTCAACCCCCGCTGCGCCCGCGCGTGGGAACTGCTCGGCCAGATGACCGTCGCCAGCTTCAACTTCGACCTCACCGAGAAGATCGCCACCCGCCTCGACCTCCTCGCCGCCGAGCGACCCGACGATCAATCCGGCGACACCGACACCGCGCACGCTTCACCCATCCCCGCCAGCGAAGCCGGCCAGCGCCTCCGCGCCCGCGCCCTGCTCCGCCAGATCAACGGCGACGCCGCGCTCGCGCTCCTCGACCCGCTCATCCGCAGCGGCGAAGCGTCGATCGAGACCCGCGCCCTCGCCGCCGCCGCCGCCGCCACCGCCTTCCACTTCGACGACGCCCGCTCGCGCCTCGCCGACCTCGACGCCTTCGCCGGCGGGCCCACGCTCGCCGGTTTCCTGGAAGTCGGCGCGGCCCTCGCCGAGGCGCGCCAGTACGCCGAGAGCGCCCGCTTCCTCGAAGAGGCCGCGCGTCGCCGCCCCTTCGACGCCCAGGCCTTCTCCGAGCTGGGCCTCATGGAACTCCAGGCCGGACGCGACCAGCGCTCCCTCGACGCCCTCGAAAAGGCCCACGCACTCGACCCCTTCAACGTCCGCGTCGACAACAGCCTCCGCCTCGTCCGCGAACTCCTCTCCTACGCGACCCTCCAGAGCGAGCACTTCGCCGTGCGCTACCGCCCCGGCATCGACCAGATCCTCGCCGCCGAGATGCTCCCGGCGCTCGAGGCCATGTACGCCACCGTCACCGGCCCCTCGGGTCCCGGCATCGGCTTCGAACCCGCGGGCGTCGACAACTCCGGTCGCACGCTCATCGACCTCATGCCCGACCACGAGTGGTTCGCCGTCCGCATCGCGGGCATGCCCAAGATTCACACCATCGCCGCCAGCACCGGACCCGTCGTCGCCATGGAGGCCCCGCGCGAGGGCCCCGGACACACCGGCACCTACGACTGGATCCGCACCGTCCGCCACGAGTTCACCCACACCGTCACCCTCGGACGCACCCGGAACCGCATCCCGCTCTGGTTCACCGAGGCCGCGGCCCAGCACCTCGAGCTCGGCCCGCGCGACTTCAACACCGCCCAACTCCTGGCCCGCGTCATCGACACCGAGGCGCTCTTCGACTTCGACGCCATCAACATCGCCTTCGTCCGCCCAAAGAAACCCAGCGACCGCGCCCAGGGCTACGCCCAGGGCCTCTGGATGTACGAGTTCATCGTCGAGCGCTTCGGCGAACACGCGCCCATCGCCCTCATGGACCAGTACGCCGCGGGCGTCCGCGAAGAGCAGGCCTTCGAGAACGTCCTGCACCTCACCCGCGATCAGTTCATGGACCAGTTCCGCCCCTGGGCCCGCGCCCAGGCCGAGAGTTGGGGCCTGCTCCTCCCCCAGGGCACTCCCAGCGTGACCGACTTGCTCATGCGCGCCATCGCCGACGACGCGATCAAGAACGCCGACAAACCCGCCCCCCCTCCCCCCACCCCCGACGACCGCGCCGCCGCCCCCGACGCCGCACCGCCCCAGATCACCGACGCGCAACTCGACGACTGGCTCAAGCAGTACCCCAACCACCCCGACCTGCTCGAACTGAAGGTCGATCGCGCCGTCGCGGCCGCCGGCGGCCGCGCCACCCCTGCGCTCGAACCCCTCCTCGAGCAGTACGCCGCGGCGCGACCCGTCGACGACAAACCCCACCGCCTCCTCGCCCAGATGTACCTCGCCCAGTCCGCGCAGCAGAACGCCGCGCCCGACCGGCCCGACCAGGAGGCCGACCGGCGCGCCATCACCCACCTCGCCTTCCTCGACGACCGCGAGCAGTACACGCCCGTCTACGCCATGGAGATCGCCCGGCGCCTCTCGCGCCTGGGCGATCAGGCCGGCGCGATGCGCAAGGCCGAGCGCGCCGTCTCCATCGCCCCCTACGACCCCCGCCCGCGCGAACTCGCCGCCACCATCGCCGTCCGCCTAGGCGACCTCACCACCGCCGAACGACACATCCTCGCCCTCACCAGGATCGAGCCCGACCGCGACATCCACCGCCGCCGCCTCGAAGCCCTCCGCGGCAAGATGTCCCCTCCCGCCCCCCAACCCAAAGAGAAAACGGGCGGGCCCTGATGGACCCGCCCGTCCGTAATGTTCTAAGCCTCCCGCCGCGCCGCGTGTTCCTTACCGCTTGCGCCGCGTGAACACCGCCAGGCCCATCAACCCCAGCGCCGCCGAACCCGGTGTCGGGATGTTCCGCGTCATCGTGAACAGCCAGTCGGTGCTCTCCACGTGCACCACCGACGCCCCGGCGTAACTCATCCAGCCCCAGCCCGAGATCCCCGCGGCCCCGCGGTGCCCCGCGTCGTTGTCCTCGTCGCCCAGGCGCAGCGAGAACCCGTTGCCCCCGCGCTCGTCCACCAGCGACACCACGCTCGCGTCCGGCAGCACGATCGAACCGCTGTTCACGTGGTTCGCCGTGTTCACCCACACGTCGTCGTCGCCCATGACCGGCATCACGCCCAGCGTGTACAGGAAATCGATCGTGTACACGCCCAGGAACGCATCGCTCGCGTACGACCCGCCCACGTCGCGCCCGCCGAGCGCGACGCCCTGGATGTGGATCGTCGTTCCCGTGTACGTCAGCGTCACGCTCGACAGCGGGTGGTCAAAGTCCAGCGTGAACACGTCGTGCCCGCCCGTGGCGTTCACGAGTTCATCGAAACGCGCGCCGTACAGCGGCGGGCGCTCGCTCCCGTCCGGGTGATTGTGCAGCGTGTAAACGCCGGGATCGATCGTCGCACCCCGCGCCGCCGAAGACACGACCCCCGCCGCGCCCAGGGCGCACAGCGACCACGCGAAAGCAGAAAAACGCATGCTCTCTCTCCATCTCCAAGTGTTGTTCCGACCTCATCACGCCCGGACGCTGTGCGCCCGAGCCCCCGCCGATGTCTCCAACGGCGCGGGCCATGCAGTCTTGCCGACGGCACGCGCACGTCAATCCCGCGAGCCGCGGACAAACGCCGATTCCGAGGATTCGTGGCAACAGCCGGGGCGATAACCCGCGCCTCGCGCGTTATCCGGCCTCCGCTCGCCGCGCTTCAGGCGCCGCTTTCCGCGCCCGCGCCCTGCGGCGACATGAACCGGCGCATCAGCGGCCCGCCGTTCCGCAGAAACTCGTTCAGCCACGACGAATCGAGGATGAGCGTCCCCGGCGTCAACAGGCGCTGGTAGTCCAGCCCCGCCGGATCGATCGGCGCATCCGCGAACGTGATGACGATCGAACCGCCGTCCGCCGATCCGTCCTTCCCCGGCAGGCTCGAACGCATCTCGATCGACTCGATCCCCACGTCCTGCTCGTACACCAGACGCATCAGCGCCACGCCGCACTCTGCCCCCGCGCCCGCCGGCGGCGTGCTCTCGAGCGCATACCGCCCGCCCCCCAGGCCGATCACCTTCGCGCTCGTCCCCGCCTCCTGGATCAGGCGCGAAAACTCGTCGAGGTCCCGCTTGTCCGCACGCCCCGACAGCAGCGACCCCACCAGCCGCACCAGCCCCTGCGTGTCGCCCGCGCCCTGCGCACCCCCCGCCCCCGGCGGGAACGCGCCCGCCACCACCCCGCGCCGCGGATCCCACCCCAGCGTGAACCCGCCCCGACCCGTCGCCGTCACCTGCTCCGCCGTCGGACCAAACGCCCGCTGCACCTGCTCGCTGAAGCCCTGCACCGCGTCCATGTCCAGCGACGAGAAGTCCAGCACCACACCGCGCGCAATGAACATCTCGATCGCCGAAAGCGCCTGGCGGTTCACCCGCCGCGCCTCACTCCCCCGCGGCAGCACCGGCGCGCTCACCATCCGACCATTGACGCGCGCCGTGCTCCGGCCCT
>CALMQD010000313.1 GCA_937871415.1 uncultured Phycisphaerales bacterium
GCTGTTCAGCGACACCACCAGCCCCTCCACCCCGTCGTCGTCCACCAGCAGGTTCGCCCCGTCGCCCAGCATCCGCAGCCGCGGCTCTTCCAGCACGCACGCGCGCAGTTCATCCACCGACCCCGGGCGCGCAAGCCGGTCCGCGCGCCCGCCCACCCCGAACCACGTCGAGATGGGCGCATCACGCTCGATCCGCATCGACGCTCCGCTCACGACTCCCGGCACACCGCGCTCCACTCCCCGCCCTTAGCCCAGCTTCAGATACCCCTTGCCCACGCTGTCCACCGGACCAGCGCCCATCACCAGCAGCACGTCCCCGGGGCGGCACACCAGTTCCAACTGCTCGATGATCGCCTCGAACGGGTACAGGTGCATCGCCTGCACGCCCCGCTGGCGCAGCCGGTCCACCAGGTCCGCCGCCGTCACTTTCGTCTTCTCTTCGATCGAGTCGCGCACAAAGTAAATATGCGGCACGATCACCACGTCCGCCTCGCTGAAGGCCGACGCGAACTCCTCCATCAGGAACCGCGTCCGCGAGTGCTGGTGCGGCTGGAACACGCAGATCAGCCGCCCGCCCCGCTCCTGCGGGCGCTCAAAGTCGCGCAGCGCCTTGAGCGTCGTCTCGACCTCCGTCGGGTGGTGCCCGTAGTCGTCGTACACCCGCACGCCGGCGCGCGTCTGCCCGAGCAGCTGCATCCGCCGCTCCAGGCCCTTGAACTCCGACAGACTCTGCGCCACTTTGTCCGGATCGGCCCCCAGGATCGTCGCCAGGGCGCACGCCGTCGCGCCGTTCATCGCGTTGTGCTCGCCTGGCATCGACGTCACCCACGCGCACACCAGCCCCTCGCCCTTGCGCACCAGGCCCGTCTTGCGCGTCCCCGGCTCGTACTGCACGCTCCAGTCGCAGCTCGGCGACCAGCCGATCGTCTGCACGTCGCACTTCAGCCCGGCCGTCACCTCGCGCCGGTGCGCGCCCTCCTGCGCGATCAGCAGCACGCCCCCCTCGTCCTTCGACGGGATGAGCCGCGCAAACTCGTGGAAACTCGCGACGACCTCCTCCAGCGACCCGTACACGTCCAGGTGGTCCGCCTCGACGCTCGTGATCACCGCGACCCGCGGGTGGTAGTTGTGGAAACTGCGGTTGAACTCGCACGCCTCCACGACCAAAAGCCCCGGCTCGCCCGCGAGCGAACCCTGCGGGATCTTCTGCGCCCCCAGCCGGAAGCCGCCCCCGCCCGTGCTCACGTCGCCCAGTTGCGGACACGTCGCGCCCACGATCACGCTCGGGTCCAGCCCCGCCGCGCTCAGGCTCGTCCCCAGCATCGCCGTCGTCGTGCTCTTGCCGTGCGTGCCCGCCACGCACACACCCGTGTGGTCGAGCATGCACTTGCCCAGCGCCTCGGCGTACGACAGCACGGGGATCCCGCGCCGCTCCGCCGCCAGCACCTGCGGATGGTCCGGCTTGATCGCCGCCGACGCCACGATCAGGTCGCAGGCTTCGGGAATCGCCCCCGCGCCCTGGCCCGACTGGTCGAACGCGACCTTGAATCCGTCGCGCTCCAGCGCGCTGGTGAAGTTCGAGCGCGACAGGTCGCTCCCCGAGACCTTCGCCCCCGCGCTCTGGAACAGCCGCGCAAGGCCGCACATCCCGCACCCGCCGATCCCGATCATGTACACCGACTTGCCGGCGATGTGCAGACCCGTCGACGGACCCCGCGTTGTCGACCTCGTTGCCGCCATGGAAGGAACTTCAACCCGCACCGATCCGCCGGGCATCGCGGCTTTCGCCGCCGCCGGAACCACCGTTTGCTCTCTGGTCATACCCCCCTCCTATCGGCCCCGGCGCGCTCAAAGCGTGACCGGCTTTCCTCGCCATTGCTTCCCCCTCACGGCGACCCCATCACCCGGTCGTCCCCCCCCAGCCCCCGCGGCCCCCCCCCCCCCCCCACCCCCCCCCCCCCCCCC
>CALMQD010000314.1 GCA_937871415.1 uncultured Phycisphaerales bacterium
CGACACCAAGCCGGCGGCCAAGCCCGGCGACTTCACCTCCGCCGATGCGCTCCTTGATGCGCTCGAATCCGCCGGCCGCGACATCCGCACGCTCTCGGCCAGCATCCGCTACACCAAGGTCTTCTCCGCCATCGAGGGGAGCGAGAAACAGGTCCGCACCGGGCGCCTCTACTTCCGCGCCGATCCCGCGCCCGCGTCGAACTCCGCCGCCGCGCAAGCCAAGCCCGGGCCCGACCTCGCGCGTCGCATGTTCCAGGTTGACTTCGAGACCCTCCAGGTCGACGACAAGTTCCGCGAAGAGTCGCAGATCTTCATCTTCGACGGCGAGTGGCTCGTCGAGCGTTTCCCCGAGCAGAAACAACAGAACAAGCGCCGCGTCGTCGCGCCCGGCGAGCGCATCGATCCCCTCGCGATCGGCGAAGGCCCCTTCCCGATCCCCATCGGGCAGAAGAAGTCGAAGATCCTCGAACGCTTCACCGCCGAACTCCTCGCGCCCGAAGACGGCTTCCCCACCCCCCCCACCCCTCCCGCCCTCCCAGCCCCCGCCGCGCCCGCTCCCGCGGAAGGCGCCGACGCCGCGGCGACTCCCGCCCCCACGCCCAAGCGCCCCGCGTGGCTCGCCGACTCCTACCAACTCAAACTCATCCCCAAGCCCGGCACCGAAGAATCCCGCAAGTTCGCCAGCGTCCGCCTCTGGTACACCAAGGACGGCCTGCTCCCGCGCCTCGCTATCACCGACGACAAGGAAGACGCCAGCACCGAGGTCTTCCTCCCCGACGTCCAGATCAACCAGACACTCCCCAGAAACGCCTTCGACATGTCCCTTCCCCCCGGTTGGGGCGAACAAGTCACCCCGTACAAGCGCACAGAAGGTTGAGAGAGTCGCCCCTCGGCCGGGGCGCCTGCCCCGCTCTCCCGCTCGCGGGAGAGATGTCATGGCGCCGCAATGACAGAGAGGGCTGCTTTCGCTGCGACGTGCGACAGGCGCTGGGATGGTCCTCGTGCCCCTCTCCCCAGCCGCTTCGGTGCCTCGGTTTCCCCCCACTCGCAACCTTCTTCCGATAACTCCCCTCCCAACGCACCGCCCGGCGCTT
>CALMQD010000315.1 GCA_937871415.1 uncultured Phycisphaerales bacterium
GAGCGTGACTTTGTCGGCGGCGAAGGAGGCTGATGGGAATGCGCACACCATGGCCGCGGCCAGCAGACAGACGAGCAGCGCCTTGGAGAGTCGGTTGAAGACGTTCATGAGCGAGGATGTCCGAGAGTCACGGGTGGGGTGTCAAGAACCAGGACGAGAAACAGAGTTGCGGGATCGAGATCGGAGCGAAAGCGGGTGCGTCAGTCCGGACGGTCGAGTCGCTGCTCCTGCTCGATCTGGTAGATGACCAGGTCGATCTGCCCAATGAGGTCCTGGGGCATGCCGCGGATGGCGCGGGGGTTGATGGCCTCGCCGTACCGATCGAGCTGGGCCTTGACGGCGAGGAGGAGGCGCTTGCGCTGGCCGCGGGCCTCGGTGCGCTCCTTGTATCGCCCGGGCTCACGGACCTGCACCTGGGTGTACTGGCGGAGGAGGTTGGTGATGTCGTGCTCGGCCTTGGCGACGGCTTCCGACCAGTCGCTGAGGATCTTCTTGGAGTCGCCCTCGACGAGCTTGTACTCGCGGTCGATGCCGAGCTTGAGCAGGACTTCGTCGAGCTTGTTGCAGGTGCCCTTGGAGATTCCGAGGCGCTCGGCGGTCGGGGCGTCGAGCGTGAGGACGTCGTTGGCCTTGAAGCGGAGGATGTCGGGCATGGAGTCGCGGTTCTCGCCCTTGCCGTCGTCGGTCAGGAGGAACTCGCTGGGGCCCGAGGGCATCTGGTTCTCGAGGTAGACGACCTGTCCGCCCTCGATGCGGTAGGAGAGGACGTAGTCGGCGCGGGACATGGCGCGGATGATGAGGGGGCTGTACCCGCCGATGGCGGCCATGCCTTCGGCGCGACCGAGGCGGAGGGAGTACTGCTTCTCACGGGCGCGATCGTCGCCGCGGCCGTCGAACATGTGCTCGAGGTAGCCGATGCCGCCGTGGTGGGCGTCGGAGGTGTAGTACAGCTCGGGGAAGATGAAGGGGAGGAACGCCGCACCGCCGAGAGCCTTCTTCACCCAGCCGACCATGCGGGGCTTCTTCTTGAACTCGGGGTCGCGCATGATGTCGTCGGTGAAGTAGGTGGCGATGCCGCGCGCGGTCTCGAGCACGTCGTACTGGCCGGCGATGGGCGAGTAGTCGGGCGATTCCTCGCCCCAGTGGGCGAAGGCCATGTCGAAGCGGCAGAGGAGGATGTCGGGCTGAACCTTCTTGATGTCGGCGACGAGCTGCTTGATGGGCGTGGACGAAACGTCGCGCCCGAACTCGCCCGTGAAGGTGACCATGTAGATCACGGGGCCCTTGGCGGAGGAGTCGGGCGAGTTCGCCTTGTCGTCGTCGCCCTTCTTGTCGTCTTTCTTCTCGTCCTTCTTGTCGTCCTTGGACGCCGAGCCGTCGGCGGGCTGGTTGCGGTTGATCGCGAGGATCTCGCTCTTTTGATAAGTCGTTTCGGCGGTGATGCCGGCGACGTTCACCTTCACGGTGATGGACGTCTCGTTCTCCTTGATGAGCGTGCCCTTGACGGTGCGCCCGGAGCGGAAGATGAGTTCGACCTGGTCGGTCTTGGCCTCGTCCTTCTTGTCGCCGGTCTTGGGGTCGGGGCCGGCGTAGGAGGCGGGCGCGGCGAGGAGAACGCACAGGCCGGCGCAGGCCGCGACCAGGCTCGCCCTGAGCCAGTTTCCGGAGCGCGAACCCCGCTTGATCAGATCCGACGTGGTGTGGATGCTCATGAACCGTTTCCTCCGCATGCTGAGCCGCGCTCAGGTGATGGACCTCGACCAGCCTCGGGCCGCGACGGCGTGGGTGTGCGCACTTGCGCACCAGAGCGTGCACTCGCACGCCGCACCGCTCGTCACTGGCCGCGCCTTCGGATGCCAACCGTCGGCCCGGCGAACGCCGAACCCACAGATTAGACGCACAGACGCCGGGCCAGTTCCAGGGCTTGGCTTGCGTCCCGCACTCGGCCCTCCAGTTGCGCGTTGTACGTCTCGTCGAGCGCGCGTTTAAAGGATGGACCGGGCTTGACGCCGGCGGCGACCAGATCGTCTCCCGTGACCAGGGGCGCGGGGTTGATCCCGACGCCGTCGTGCTGTAACTCTTTATACCGTGACCAGATACGATCGGATCGCGGATCGTCGGCGGCGGTGATCACGAGCATGGTTTGGAAAAAGGCCGGGTTACCGGCGGCCCGTTTCTGGTTCGAAACCCTCATGGCGTCCCAGCGATGGACCAGGACATCGAAGCCTTCGACAACGTCCGATAACTCGCGGGATTCGTCGTTGGACAGGCACAGGGCCGGGCGGAACTGGCGAACGACCCCGGAGGCGAAGGCCTTGGACTCGTCGGGCCTGCGGGCCAGGCACGCGGCGAGCCCGCCGGCGCGATCGAGCGCCCAGGCGCCCAGGGCGGTCGCGAACGCCACCCGGGCGTGGGCCCCGTCGCGGAGCCGGTTGAGGA
>CALMQD010000316.1 GCA_937871415.1 uncultured Phycisphaerales bacterium
CCGGCCGGTGGTGTGGGGGGGGGGGGGGGGGGGGGGGGGGGGGGGGCGGGAGGTCCCGGGGGGGGGGGGGGGGGGGGGGGGGGGGGGGTTTGGAGAGCGTGCATGGACGCCGTCGCCAGGTGGACGCAACGGGCCATATTGCCTGTAACGACAGGGATTTGGGCGCTGGTCCTGGTCATCATGGGCCTGCTGCTGATGTTCGAATTCCCGTCGCGCTTCGGGCCGATGGTGGGGATGTGGGGAACTCGGGCGTTCTGGGCCGCCGGGGCGCTCTCGTTGGCGATGGGGGAGTTCATCCTCGCGGTGGAAGCCCGGCGGGTCTTTCCGCGTGCACACCCACGGGTGGCGGGGGCGTTCGAGATTTTCCCGTGGCTGGCTCTCGGCTGCGCGGCGTTGTTGGGAGGCGTGCTTTGGCTTGTCTGAACCAGTCTGCAAGGCGTCGTGCTTGGGTTGTGCTCGCGTGCGGGTGCGCCCTGTCGCTCCCGGCCGGACTTTGGGCCCAGCCGAGCAGCACCCCGCCCGCCGCGACTCCGGCGATGGCTGGTTCGCAGCCGGCCGCTCCCGCTCCCGATCCTCAGCAGCAACGAGTCGCCGCGGCGGCGGCGCTGGCGATCGCCCGGGTGGCGCAGGCCGACCTGCGTCTGAACGGGGGCCCCGACGAGCGTGACTTCTGGATCGCCGCCCAGATGCTGGGCATCGCCTCGACGCTCAACCCGAAGGACGCGGACATCCTGCGACTGCTGATCGAGGCCGAGGGCGGCGCGGGCGAGAGCGACGAGGTCGACCGCC
This sequence comes from uncultured Phycisphaerales bacterium, assembly GCA_937871415.1. GTDB lineage: Bacteria > Planctomycetota > Phycisphaerae > Phycisphaerales > UBA1924 > JAHBK01. The sequence goes on from CALMQD010000316.1 coordinate 790, forward strand.
TCAGCCGGCGCCTGCTGGAACTCGACCCGCAGGACACCGTGACGCAGCTGCGCGTGATCTCGGACGCGATCTCGAACCACCAGCGCGTCGAGGGACGCCTGGCGGCCTACGACCGGTTCCTGGGCCAGGAAGGCCGGAACCTCGACGCGAGCGTGCGCAGCCGCCTGGCGCTCGACGCGGCCCTGCTCGCGCGCGAGATGGGTGACATCGAGGGCTTCGCGCGTCGCCTGACCATGGCGACCGAGCTCGACAAGACGAACAAGGACGCCGCGACGCTGGCGCTCACGTTCTTCGCGGCGCGCACCAACGACGCCGTCGGGCGGCTCGAACTGCTGATCAACGTGCTCGTCGCGGACCCGTTCGACCAGGACGTGGTGCTGGCGATCGGGCGTGAACTCTCGACGCAGGGCGCTTTCACGGGCGCGGCGCGGTTCTACGCCTACTACCAGACTCTCTGCGCCATCCGCGGCGTGGAGATGGACCCGCTCGCGACCAACGAACTGCAGGTCGTCGATTGGATGACCAACGGTGCGCAGAGTTTCGTGGACCGTGCAACCTCGGCGATCGAGGACGACCGCGCGGAGACGATGCGCCAGCGCGAGCGCGCCAAGGCCGCGGGTGTGGAGGAGGATCAACTCCCCGACCCCCAGTCGCGCCGACTGCCGGTGGACACGGAACGCCTGCGCGTCCTGGCGTCGATCGCGATCGGGCGTGCGGACCAGATCGACTACGCCGTGCGTGAGATGAACGAGACGATCGAGCGCTCCAAGGCCGAGATCCTCGACCTGCACCGCCAGCAGGAACTGGGCATGGACGAGAAGGCGGTCAAGGAGTTCCTGCGCGTCATGACGCAGGAATCGACGTGGCTGCGGATCTGGGCGGGGCGCGACCTCGACGGCGCGGCGCGCGACCTGGCCCAACTCAAGTCCGAGCCCGCGACCGACCCCCGCGACGTGCAGCGGATGGAGGCGTGGCTCAAGATCCGGCGTGGTCAGCTCGACGAGGCCGAGACCGAACTGCGGGCGCTCAAGGACGAGTCGCTGGCGCAGGTCGGGCTCGCGACGATCGCCGAGCTGCGGGGCCGGACCGTCGAAGCGCTCGACCAGTACCTGGCGATCGCCCAGCGCGCGCCGGGTTCGCCCGCCGGCGCGTTCGCCCTCACCCGTGCGGAGATCCTCAACGAGCAGGCCGGAGCGCCGCGCAAAATCGAAGAAAGCGCCACCGCCAAGCGGCTCGACGCGCTGGCCCTGGGCGTCCCCGACTGGCTCGAGGGCATGGCCGAGAGCCCGCTGGAGTTCGAGACCCTGCAGGCCGACATCGTGCCGCCCGAGAGCGGGATGCTCGGCGTGCTGGACCGTCTGGTCATGCGCGTGCGGCTGCGCAACACGTCGCGCATGCCGCTGGGTCTGGGCCCCGACCGGCCGCTCAACTCGCGCCTGCTCCTGGTGCCGACGGTCCGCGTGGGCTCCGAGACGGTGCGTCGACCGTCGCTGCACGGCGTGGTCAACATCGACCGGCGCCTGCGCCTGATGCCCCGCGAGGAGATGACGATCAACGTGCTCGCGGACAACGGCGCGGTCGGGCTGCTCCTGCAGGAGACGCTGCGCGACGGCATCAACGTGCGGTACCGCGTGCTCCAGGGTTTCCGAAGCAACCGCGGGATGTTCGAGGAGGGGCCGCAGTGCCTGTCGCTCGAGACCAACGGCGTCATGCGGCCGTCCTCGCGATACGCCTACGCCACGGCCTCGGAACTCGAATCGGTCTTTGACAAGGGTTCGCCGATGGAGGTCGCCGAGGCGGCGCTGGCGATGCGCGACCGCGTGGGCACCGCCTCGGCCGAGCGATTCTCCGGCGAGGAGGCCCAGTCCCTGCTGGATGCGCTCCTGCGCCGCTTCCCGCACCTTTCCCGCGATGGCAAGCTGCTC
>CALMQD010000317.1 GCA_937871415.1 uncultured Phycisphaerales bacterium
CCCTTCGCTGGAGCGCGAAGCGGTTGCGTCAAACATCGTTCTCGCGCCCGAGGGTGGGCGTCTGGACGCGTTGGACGCCGAAGGCAACATCCTGGGGCCCTGCGTGCTGAAGCACACGGATGTCGACGTACGCGTCACCGGCCGGTTTGCCCGGGTGAACGTGCGCCAGCAGTACCACAACCCGCACAAGGACAAGATCGAGGCCGTTTACACGTTCCCGCTGTCGCACGACTCCGCGGTCGATCGGATGAACATGACGATCGGCAACCGCGTGATCGTGGGCGAGGTGCACGAGCGCGAGGAAGCCCGGCAGATCTATGAGCAGGCCCGGGATTCGGGACGGGTCGCGAGTCTGCTCGAACAGGAGCGCCCGAACATTTTCACGCAGTCCGTCGCAAACATCGAACCGGGCGCAGACATCGCGATCGAGATTTCGTACATCGAGACGATCCCGCAGCGCGACGGCGAGTTTTCGTTCGTGTTCCCCACCGTTGTTGCGCCGCGCTATATCCCCGGAGGTGGCTCGGTCGGCGAGCCCGAAGGCGGCGTCCCGTTCGATCTCCGCGCGCAGCACCTGGAGCCCCGTCCGGGCCTCGTGCTGCTGGCACCGGCCAATGCCGCGTCGATCTCGATCGCCGATGGCGCACTCATCAGCGTCACTCCTACCGAGAGCGAGCTGACTCAGGCACTCGTTTCGGCGCAACCGATTCGCGATCCCGAAGTGTGGTCAGAGGCAACAGACAGGGATGCTGCCCGCGACGAAGCCGGCGAGCCGGCCAAGAGCCCTTCCTCTCTCACGGGGCGCCCGGCGACGCACGATTGGATCTCGTTCATGGTGGTCTATCCGGACGGTTCGCAAGAGCCGGGATGGCTGCGTGACGACGGCACCGGCACGATCGCCGGACGCTGGTTCTACTGCCCGCAGGCCGAGAAACTGGCCCGGCCCAACACCGCTCGTGGATCCGCGAGTTCGAGCACCGATGCCAGCGAGGCTGCCGCGGCGAGCGCGACCGCTCCGGGCGCACCTTTCGCATCGGGCACGGCACAGGTCCCGGACGCCTCGCGCATCACGCCCATGCCCGTCCCGCCCACGACGCGCCCGGGGCATGACCTCTCGATCAAGGTCGAGATCGACACCGGCGGTCCGGGCATCCGCGACCTCCGCGCCCCGATCCACCAAGTCACGACGACCGAATGGGAGAAGCGCGCCGACGGCCTTTCCCGGCGTACCACCGTGGCGCTCGCCAACGGCGCGGAGATTCCCAACCGTGACTTCGCGCTCTCCTGGCGCCAGACCGACGACACGGTTCAGGACGCCGTGTTCACGCACGCCGGCGAGAAGGGGAACTTCGTGGGCGTGCTTCTGACGCCCCCCGCCCGGGTGGCCGACACCGCCGCGGTGCCGCGCGAACTCGTCTTCGTGCTCGACACCTCGGGCTCGATGAGCGGCACGCCGATCGAGACGGCGAAGAAGGTGATGAACGCGGCGATCGCGTCGATGCGCTCCCTCGACACCTTCAACGTCGTGACCTTTGCAGGCCACACGCAGGTGCTCTGGGATGCGCCGCGCCCGGCGACACAGGCCAACCGT
>CALMQD010000318.1 GCA_937871415.1 uncultured Phycisphaerales bacterium
GCCCTCCGGCGGTGCACATCGAGCGTCCCGCGTTTATCGAGCACATCTCGACGCGCTCATCCGAGTCGGTCTCGATGCGTCTGCGGTGCCTCCGGCGCGGCGTGGTCCGTCTCGACCGCTTCCGCGTCGCCAGCAGTTTCCCGTTCGGCCTGTTCGTCAAGTACATCGAGTACGCACAGCCGGCGAGCCTGTTGATCCGGCCCGCATGGGTGCGACTCAAGCCCGGCATCCTCAAACCGCTCGAGAAATCGGGGCTCGGCGGCGCGACGAGCCGCCGACGCACCGGCGCCGGCGTCGATTTCTTCGCGCTCCGCGAGTACACGCCCGGCGACTCACCCCGCTCGATCTCGTGGCGCGCCAGCGCCCGGCGCCTGGGCACGCTCCCGCCCAGTGATTCGTACTCCGGCTCCGGCACGGAGTTGCTCGTGCGTCAGACCGCCGACACGAACCCGGCGCGGCTCTGGATCGTGCTCAGTCTCAAGCCGGGGATCGACACACCCGAGCAGTGCGAGCGCGCCATCAGCGCCGCCGCGACGCTCGCCAGGCAAGCGATCACGCGGCAGATGGCGGCGGGGGTCGCGGTGCTCGGCTCGGGCCTGGCGGTCTCCCCGGCGCTGGGCGCATCCCACGTCGATCGCATCCTCGATGCGCTGGCCGAGCTCGACGTCTCCGCGCTCGTGGAACCGGCGGGCCGGGCGTTTCCGCGCTCGGCGCTGGGGAGCGGCGCGCTGTGCATCACGCTGCACGCCGGCCCGGTGGACCCCGGCGCGGCGCCGCTCACGCAGCGCGTCTGGCATCTGAGCGCCGGAGACATCGTGGACCAGAGCCCGGAGCACACCGCGCCGGCGGACGAGCACCGGCGCGCCGGCGCTCCGATCGGGGGCGGCGAATGAAGTGGCTCGAGCGATACCCCGTGCTCATCCTGACGACGGTGCTGTGCGCAGTTCTGTCGTTCTGCCTGGCGGACGAGGCGTACGCGCTGGCGATCGTGGCCGCGGGCGTCGTCGCCGTGGCGTTCGTGCTGAGGGAGCGCACGCCGGACACCCCGCCCCGGGCGCTGCCGAAGTGGACCGTCAACACGATGGTGCTCGTCGCGATCATCCACGCGGCGATGCGCAGCAGCGCCTCCCAGTCCGGACACGCCGTCGTCTCGGACCTGGGCCAGTTCCTGACGTTCATCCAGCTCATCAAGCTCTTCGATCGCCGCACGCCGCGCGACGAGACGCAATTGCTGTCGCTGAGCCTGTTCCTGATCATCGCGGCAATCCTCACGAGCAACGCGCTGGTTGTCGGCGTGCTGCTGGTGTTCTACGCCCCGCTGCTGGTGTCGACCGCGATGCTGGCGCAGATCCGGCAGGGCCGGCTGGCCGCGATCGGTGCGGACGTCGGTGCCGGCGCGGGCTCTTTTTCCCGACTCCCTTCGCCCACCCCGCTTGTCCGCAGGCCGGGGCGCTCGGCCGATCGGCAGTTCGTGCGCCTGGCGGCTTCGATGACGCTGCGCGTCGCGCTCATCGCGACGATCCTGTTCTTCATCACTCCGCGCGGGCTCGGGCGCGACGTCTTCGGGGCCGTCGGCCAGCCCCGACAGACGACCATCGGATACACCGACGTCGTGAAGCTCGGCCAGAGCGGTCTGCTGAGCGAGTCGCCCACCCCGGTGCTCGACCTGCGCGTGACGGACGAGGAAGACCGCAACATCGGCTCCCCGGGGCGATACTTCTACCTCCGCGGCGCGACCCGCACCACTTACAACACATCGACACACCTCTGGCAGAGCGGCAGTTCGCCCGCGACGATCCAGGAGATCGACCGCGCCACCGATCTGCAGCGGTACAACCTCCGCATCGTGCAGCACATCCAGATGCGCGGGCGTCTGAAGCGCGACGGACCGATCTTCGCCGTCTGGTGTCCGGTTCAGTACATCGACCAGACGAACTCGGCCTCGCTCGCCGGGCCTTCCAACTCCCTGCAGCGGAACAACCGGCTTCCGAGTTACACCGTCGTGTCCGTGCCGACATACTCGCAGAGCAACGAGCGGCTCGACCCGATCAACGCGCCGAACCTCCCCGAGGTCCGCGAGTCCGCCGTCCGTGCGTTGCGGTCGCACCGGATTGACCCGGGCGCGCTGCTCGACGAGGCTCCGGCGATCCGCCAGGCCGCCAACGCGGTGCGAGACTTCCTCCAGAGCGGGTTCACCTACACCACCGACCTGCCGCCGCCGCCGTCGGATGTCGACCCGCTCGTGTGGTTCCTGACCACTAGCCGGCGCGGGCACTGCGAGTACTACGCGTCGGCGATGGTGACCATGCTCCAGTCGATCGGCGTGCACGCGCGGCTGGTCACCGGTTACGTCGCGGGTGAGTACAACGACCTCTCCGGCGAGTACGTCGTGCGCGAGTCCAACGCGCACGCGTGGGTCGAGGTCTACCTCGGTGATGGCCAGTGGCAGACGTACGACCCGACGCCCACCGCGGCGTTCGAGAACCAGCACCAGCCGACCCCGACGCTCGTCTCGCGCGTACGCCAGTGGTACGACCTGCTCGAGTTCAACTGGTCGTCGAGCATCGTCGGCTTCGACGAGACCAAGCAGTCGCTCATGGTCACCCGCTGGCGCGAGCTCACCGCCGACGTGCCTCAAGTGATCGCCAAACTCGATCACGCCGGGGAGTGGGTCCTGCAGCGGTTGCGCCTGGAGCGGCTCGGGATCAACCTCCCCCCGGCGATCCTTCCGCTGTTCCCGGTGCTCGCCATTGTCGGATTTCTGATCTACCGCCTCGCCGGGTCGCTCTCCAAACGACTGGCCGGGCACGCGCCTCCAGCGCCGGTGTTGGATCCGGAGATGCGCGGCCTTCTGACTCAGGCGGACTTCTACCAGAACGCGCTGCGCAGTCTTTCGCTGGCCCGCCTGCCCAAACCCTCATCGACTTCACCGCTGGCGTACGCCCAACGGCTCGAACAGGCCGACGCGTCGCTCGCACGGGACTTCCGAGAAGTTGCCCGGGCGTTTTATCGGCTCCGTTTCGCTCGGCGCCCGCTGGCTCCCGAGGAACTCGCCTCCGCCCGCGCCGCCGCGCGCAACATCCACGCGCGGGCCAGGGCGCTCGCCGAGGCGGAACGAACTCCCCCCCGCGGGTGATCTCGGCCGTCCATCCCCCCCACCCGGCACGCCCAGCGATTCTGGGACCCGCGGGCGCGCCTGCCGCCCAAGCCTCCGGGGTGCCGGACCGATCTATCCCCGCACCGATGCCCTGCGGCCAGGTCGCCGCAGCGCTCCCCGTTCCACGTTTCCAGAGAGGTGAACCGTGCCGGCCAATCGTTCACGCACCGAGCACTGGCGCGACAACTTGCAGAAAGTCGTTGAGCGGGGTGGCTCTCTCGAACTGGCAATCGCATCGCCAGCGAGCGACGGCACCGCCCCCAGCGACTCCGCCGGCACCGACGTCGTCTGGCGCGTCAAACTCCTGGAGATGCGCCATGACGCGCTGGTCGTCGAGCAGCCCGCCGCGTTCGGAAGCACCTTCAAACTCCTGCCCAACATCGCGCTCATCGGCGCGATGACCATCGGGCAGAACCGCTGGATGTTCCACACCCGCACGCTCGGCGGCACGTCCGCGCCGACCGGGGGGCAGCCCACGCTGCTGCTCGCGCCTCCGGACCGCGTCGAACGCTGCACGCGCCGGAGTTTCTACCGCATCTCAACGGCGAGCGTGCGCCTGCCGCGCGTGCAGTGCTGGCCGCTCCTCAACCCCGCGAGCGTGGGCCCGGCCGAAGCCGCCAACCGCACGCTGCTGAGGGACCTGATCAACGCCAACTCCGGGCCGATCGTGGACCGGGCGGAAGACCTGCGCCCCGACTCGTTGCTCCTGCCCGAAGTCGGGCCGATGTTCCAGGCCCAGTTGCTGAACATCTCCGGCGGCGGTATGGGGCTGGTGGTGGACCGTTCCGACATGCAGGTCGCCACCAGCAAGCCCTTCTGGTGGATGCGTGTCGACCTGCGCCCGGACATCCCGGCGCCGATCGCCGTTTCCGCCCGGCTGGCCCACACCCACATCGATTCCACCCAGGCCCTCTATTGCGGCGTGGCTTTCGAGTTTGGCCACGACGCCTCTCAGCGGGACTTCGTTGTCAGTCTCTTTGCGCGGTTCACCGACGAACTGCAGCGCCGGCAGATCCGCCAGGCGGTCGCCTGATATGCAAACCCCGGCGCAACGCCTGTTTACGGCCATCTCTGCGCGATCTTGACATCTCGGGTCCGTTCGGGTTACACTCGGAATCCCGGCACGGTTGCCGGGTTTTTATCCGCCGAGCCTGCGCAGTGCTGCGCTCCGCCCGGGCGGTTGTCGCGCTTTCGCCCAGGTGACGCCTGTCGTCGACTGTGCGCCGGCGCCTTCGCGGGATGCCCCTCGGGTCCTGCGGAGATAGATCAATCCCGATTCGAGTTCGGAGTGTGGTGTTCGCCGCGACCCAGTTGTCCGCTGACCACGAGCAGGAGCCGAGTTCCGCCGACAAATACCGGAGCCTCTGATCGCCGGACGTGCACTGCGCGCGGGTGGTTCAAGGCCTCGGTAACTTGGGTCCTCGGGCAAGCCGATCGGCGCCCGAGGGCCTGCTGAAGCCTTGGCTCACACACCCGACCGGTCTTGATCCTTCGACAGCCGTCGTGCACTGCTCCAGGCTCCCGACTGCGCCCGTTGCGACGGGTGTGAAGGGAGTGCTGTGATGACATCGCTCGAACTGTCCTGCTGGTGGCCTTCGAGTGTTTCCCTTGCTCAGGGAACGCCGCCGGCTTCGGGGGACATGCTTCCGTGGATCCTGGTCGGGGTGGCGCTGGTCGTCGGGGTGGTGATCGGGGCCGTGGTCCTGAGTGCCGCTCGCGGGAGGACGCTCGGCAAGGCCCGTGCCGAGGCCGAGGCGATCCGATCGCAGGCCAGCCGCGACGCCGAAGCCAAGGCCCAGCGCGTGACCCTGGAAGCCGAGAAAGCGGCCCTGGAACGCAAGACCGCCCTCGAAGCCGAGCTGGAGAAGGCCCGGGTCGAGATGCGCGAGTCCCAGTCGCGTCTGGCCAAGCGTGAAGACCTCATCGACCGCAAGCTCGAGACGCTGGCGTCCAAGGAGGACGAACTCGCCAAAGCCCAGCAGCGCGTGCAGGCCCAGAGCCAGACGCTGCAGCAGCGTCAGGAGGAACTCGACAAGACGCTCGCCGAGCAGAAGGCCAGGCTGCTTCAGGTCGCCCAGATGTCGCTCGAACAGGCCCGGGAGGAACTCCTGCACCGGGTGCAGGAGGACTGCCGCCTGGACATAGCCAAGGTCGTGCACAAACTGACCGAGGAGGCGACCAACGAGGCCAAAACCAAGGCGCAGGAAATCACGCTCATGGCCATCCAGCGCTACGCGGCGGAGCACACCGCGGAGAGCACAGTCCGCGCGGTCCCCATCCCCTCTGACGACATGAAGGGGCGCATCATCGGTCGCGAGGGCCGCAACATCCGCGCGATCGAGAAGGCCACCGGCGTTGACATCATCGTCGACGACACGCCGGGCGTGATCGTGGTCTCGTGCTTCGACAAGATCCGCCAGGCGGTCGCGGTCGAGGCCCTCAACCGCCTCATCGCCGACGGGCGGATGCACCCCTCGCGCATCGAGGAGGTCGTCGAGAAAGTCCGCTCTGAGATCGACGAGCGTGTGCTGAAGGCCGGCAAGGAGGCCGTGCTCGAAGTCAACCTGCGGGGGCTGCACCCCAAGGTGGTCGAGGCCATGGGCAAGCTGAGTTTCCGCACGTCCTACGGCCAGAACGTGCTTCGCCACAGCGTCGAGGTCGCGTTCCTCTCCCAGATCATCGCGGAACAACTCGGGCTCGACGGCACGCTCGCCCGCCGCTGCGGTTTCCTGCACGACATCGGCAAGGCGATGGACCACGAGATGGAAGGCGGGCACCCCAAGATCGGCATGGACTTCGCCAAGCAGTACGGCGAGAAGGAACCCGTCCTCAACGTCATCGGCGGCCACCACGGCGACATCCCGTCCACCACCTTCTACACCCCCATCATCATGGCCGCCGACGCCATCAGTTCCGCCCGCCCCGGCGCCCG
>CALMQD010000319.1 GCA_937871415.1 uncultured Phycisphaerales bacterium
GTGCGGTCCGATGTCGCCCCGCTCGGGCCGGGGGGGATCCCCGCGCCCGCGTTCTTCGGCACTCGGGTCGTGACCGACATCCCGCTGGACCAGGTGTACGCCTTCATCAATCCCGTCGCGCTCTTCCGTGGTCAGTGGCAGGTGAAGAAGGGCGCGCTCTCCGACGACCAGTACGAGGCGATGCTCGAAGACAAGATCCGGCCGATCTTCGATGCGCTCAAGGCCCGGTGCCGCGACGAGCGGATCCTGCAACCCGCCGCGGTGTACGGCTATTTCCCGTGCAACAGCGACGGGGACGACCTGATCGTGTACGACCCGGCGCCGCTGGCCAAGGACGCCGGCGCGTTCCAAACCGTCGCGCCGAGCTCTTTGCGAGAGATCGAACGCTTCACGTTCCCGCGTCAGGCGGACAAACGCCGCCTGTGCATCTCGGACTTCTTCCTGCCTGTGGAGAGCGGCCGCGTGGACGTGCTGGGGATGCACTGCGTGACGATGGGTCGGCGCGCCAGCGAGGAGGCGCAGCGTCTGTTCAAGGCCAACGATTACACCAACTACCTGTACCTGCACGGGCTGGGGGTCGAGACGGCCGAGGCGCTCGCCGAGTTCTGGCACAAGCGCATGCGCCAGGAGATGGGCATCGCTTCCGACGATTCGCCCCGCGTCAAGGAGCTTTTCACGCAGCACTACCGCGGCTCGCGGTACAGCTTCGGTTACCCCGCGTGCCCGGACATGTCGGACCAGGAGCGGCTGTGGCGGCTCATCGACCCGACGCGCATCGGGTGCGTGCTGACCGAGAACTGGCAGATCGACCCGGAGCAGTCGACCAGCGCGCTGATCGTGCACCACCCCGAGGCCAAGTACTTCAACGTGTGAGCGGGCGTCCCGGGCCCGGAAGTCTCAGGCCGCGTCGCGCCGCGCGCGGATGCGTCCGCAGATCGAGAGCAAGTCCTGGAACGTCTTCATGCATTCGGCGATGTCGCCCGAGGCGCTGATGGAGGTATAGGCCGTGTTCGCGGCCTCGGCGATCTGATCGAAGCCGAACATCGGCGCCGAGCCCCGGATCTGGAACGCGACGCGCCGACACGTCGCGGTGTCGCCCCGCATCATCGCGCCGGAGATCGCCTGGCAGTACTTGCGGACCTCATCGATGAAGTTCGGGACCAGCGGCGTGGTCGGGTCCGCGGCGTCGAGGTTCGTGTAGATCAGGGCGCCGCTCGTCGGGCTCTTGGCGTCGGCGAGCAGGAACTCCGCGATGGCGCTGAGCAGGCGCTGGCGTTTGAAGGGCTTGGGGATGACGCTGTCGGGCGTGGCCGACCCCTGCGGCAGCCGCGACTCGATCGACCCTTCCGCGGACACCAGAATCATCGGCGTGTGGTTCCCCTGTTCGCGGAGCTTGCCGAGCATCTCGATGCCGCTGAAATCCGGCAGGTCATAGTCACAGATGATGATGTCGACGTCCTTCTCGGCCCGTTTCAGCCCTTCCGCGCCGGTGTTCGCGGTGATGACGTCGAGGTTTGTGTCGGCGAGGTACTTGCGGAACAGCACGCGGTCGAGCTCGGAGTCCTCAACGATCAGCACCGTGCCCTGCAGGTTCTCCGGCTTCACGCTCTCGAGGATCAGCGAGTTGTCCGCGGGATCGATCTCCAGCACCTCGCGGACGTCGAGCGGCTCGTCGAACTTCACCGCGACCTCGTGCACCTTGCCCGTGCGGTGCAGACAGCGGATCACCACCCCCTGGACCTCCTTCACGACCTGGAAGCGGCAGGGGAGCTGCGCTACGCACCGCGTGCCCGGGTGCACGTACGCCGAGTGCAGGATGGACATTCCGCCGCCGGAAATGTTCCGGCAGGCGTACTGCAGTTCGGTGATGATGCCTCCCGGGTGCGACATCTTCACGCGGATGGGCACGCGCTCGAACGGCCACCGCCGGAAGTGGCGCTGCGCGTTCGGCGGCTGGCTCTTGTTGCTCTGCTCGAGTTGATTGCGGAGCGCGTCGATCTCCTGCCGCGGCATGCGCAGCGTGCAGTCGAACGGCTTCTCCGGAGTCTT
>CALMQD010000320.1 GCA_937871415.1 uncultured Phycisphaerales bacterium
CCTCCAGCAACTCCGCAATCGCCGCCTGGTTCAGTCGGCTCTCTACGCCCGCGATCAGCACGCTCAGCGCGGGCAACCCGGTCGCCTCACCCGCCGAAGCGCGAAGCCCCGCCGCGTCGCGGCGCATCTTCTCCAGCGCCGTGTTCAGACGCGCGTCTACGGTGCCCGCGGGCAGAGCGCCCGTCACAAGTTCCTCGGCCTGGTCCTCGCTCAGCACACCGCGCAGCAGCCCGGCGACCTCGCGCGCCAGCTCCGCCTCGCGGGCCGCGCGGTCGTTCGCCGCGCGCGCCGCTTCCCCGCGCGCTTCCGCGCCGTCGCTGGGTCGAGTTGGTGAGTTCCCGAAGTTCATCCGTGCTCACACGCTCGCGCCGGGAGAGAAACCACGATGCACGCGGCCCTCGAGTCAGCGTCCCGGCATGGACTCGATCCGCTCACGCAGCGCCAGACGCGCCCGGAAGAGCCGGCTCTTGAGCGTGCCGAGCGGCACATCCAGAACCTGCGCGATCTGCTCGTACTCAAGCCCCTGCACGTCCCGAAGGATCAACAGGGCCCGCTGCTCCGCCGGAAGATCCGCCAAAGCCGCGTACAGCCGGTCGCGCTCTTCACCCTCTTGGACGCCCTCCCGCGGCGAAAGTTCCCCTCCCCCAAGCCCCCGCCCCGAGCCCGGCGTGCCCCCGGATCGGATATTCTCGGTCTCTGGACCACAGCTTAAACCGCTGTCACCAATGGGTTTAGAACTTCTCCCCTCCCCCGGCCCGCCACTCTCTCCCGGCAGCGACACGGTTTTGCGGATGCGGGCGCTCCGCCGATGCGACAGGCACACGTTGATGGCAATCCGCGTCATCCATGTCGCCAGTTGACTCCGCCCATCGAAGCCACCGATCGACTGAATGACCTTCACAAACGTGTCCTGCGTCAGGTCCGCGGCGGTCTCCGGGTTGTTGCAATACCGCAGGCACGTGACGTACACACGCTTCTGGTGGCGCTGGATCAGCGCCGCCCACGCCTCCTTGTCCGCCTGACCACCCGGCTTTTGCAGCCGCGCCACCAGCACCCGGTCCAGATCGATCGGATCACCCCCGCCGATCACTGGCCCGCCGGGCCGCGAAGACCCCGGCGAGGACGCTGGATCGCCCGCCGACGACGGCGCCGACCACGGTGTTGTGGGATCTTGTTCGACCACCCGCGTTGATGGTAACGAATCGGACCTCATGCGTCCCCGGGATAGTCCGGCCCTCCCGCGTCCCTGGCCCCCGCTCGCCACCCGCGCTTAGAGCATCCGCGTCGGCACGCACACCAGTTCCGGCGCAACGCCCCGAACCCAGTCGCACACCCGCCGCGCCTGATCCGTCACGCAGAACATCGTGCTCCCCGACCCCGTGACGTGGATTCGCGGCATGAGGTTTCCGCCGCGTCCCCGCGCCGCCTCCAGGCGTTCCAGCACCTCGCCCAGCCGCGACTCCACCTGTGCCGCAGGCAGCGCCAGATCGTTGAACCACTCGCTGTCGTCCAGCCCGCCTTCGGTGTCGCGGCCAGCACGCTGCGCCAGCCCACGCACGCGCTCCGCCTGCAGCCCCGCCCCCGGGTGCGCGTTCAGCCACGCGTCAAACGCCTTATACACCGGGCCCGTCGGACATCCGAACGGCGGCACGATCAGCACGAGCCCGCCGCCCTCCCCATCCCCCCGGTTCGCCGACCGCGCGCGAGACAGACGCTCGATCCGATCTCCCAGGCCGGTGACCACCGCGCCTCGCGGCGGCGGATCCGGCTCATCCCGCACCGCCGCGAGCACGCGCTGCTCATCCAGAAAGAACGCGATGTCCGAGCCCAGCGGAGCGCTCAGGTCGATCAGCGCTTGCGCATTCAGCCGCAGACGGAACAGGCGCACCAGCCCGAGCATCATCGACGCGGCGTCGGACGATCCCCCGCCCAGCCCGCCGCCGACCGGCGTCCGCTTCAAAAGCCGTACACGCACGTCGAGCGAGCGCCCCACCGCCTGCTCCAGGATCCGGTGCGCCCGAAATGCCAGGTCCCTCTCCAATGGCCAAT
>CALMQD010000321.1 GCA_937871415.1 uncultured Phycisphaerales bacterium
CTCTCCCCGAGGGAGAGAGACGAAGAGACGGAGGCCGCACCGGTCTGGAGACCGGTGCCACCAGAGGCAAAAGAACACCGACCTCCGAAGAGTCGGAGGTCGGTGGGACGGATAAAGGTGTTTCGGCGCGCCGGGGGGGGCGTGTCGGGGGCGCGGCGAATGGCGCGTCGGGTCGTGCGCGTTCGAGATCGATCAGGCGCGGCGGCGGCGCGAGGAGGCCGCGAGGCCGGAGAGGGCCAGGAGCGCGGCGCCGGAGGGCGCGGGGATGAAGAAGACGTTGGCCTGGATGGACTCGATGCCGGAGTTGGCGGTGATGATGTCGGAGAGTTTGAGGCCCATGAGCCAGTCTTTTTCGCTCTGGGAGAGTTCGTTGTCGTTGAGGAAGTAGAAGCGGTCGCCGGCGCGGAGGCGGTCGAACTGATCGAAGAAGACGGCGGTGAGCGTTTCGCCCATGGACGAGCCGGGGAGGTGGTCCTCGGCCATGAGGGCGATCCACGGGTCGACGTCGTTGATGTTGCCGGAGTAGACGTCGGAGAGGGCCTGGGCGAGGGCGGCGTTGGAGGTGATCTGCGAGAAACTGACGAGGGCGGTGAGGCCGTAGTCCTGGCGGAGGGTGTTGTAGTCGGGGAGGCCGTGGTCGCGCCCGCGCTCGATGTTGAGGGCGATGAGGTCGCGGGTCATGCCGGGCCCGAAGAGGAGATTGCGGACGCCGTCGATGGCCTGGGTGTCGATCTCGTTGGAGGCCTGGAGGGCGAGGCCGCGGACGACGGCGTCGAGTTCGGCGGGCGTGTCGATGGTGGAGGGGGTGAAGAAGGACTGGAAGAGGGAGAGGTGTCCGCCGGCGAAGACGGAGCCGTCCTCGTTGAAGCGGAGGAGTTGGTCGTTGAGCATCGTGTGGCCGATGCGGAAGGCGGCGGTGGAGAAGGCGGTGCTCATGCGGCCGTCGACGGAGGCGTTGTAGCCGGTGTAGGCGCCGGGGGCGGTGCCGCCCATCATGGCGGGGAGCCATTCGTTGTAGGTGACGGCCTGGATCTCGGCGCCGACGAGTTTGCGGGCGTGCTGGTAGATGTCTTCGTCGGACCAGGAGGGGTTGGCGGAAGCGATCTGGTCGGCGAGGCGGTTGTGCTCGCGGACGAAGATGGTGTGCATGGCGGTGAGGCCGGTCTGCTCGTTGGAGCGGACGTCGCCGGCGACGAAGAAGGAGGCGCTGGTGCCCATGGCGTTGGGCAGGCCGCCGGTGTTGTAGGGGAGCATGTCGCCGGCGCTGGTGTTGAGTTTGCCGCCGGAGAAGGAGCGGAGCGCGCCGGCGCGTGCGGAGTCGGAGCCGTAGACGTTGGAGCCGTCGAGCCAGTGGGTGATGGAACTGACCTGCTGGCGCGGGGTGGAGACGCCGTCGACGCAGACGGAGCGCGAGAAGGGCATGACGGCGGTGCCGGTGTTGCCGGGATCGAAGAAGGGATCGCCGGCGGGCATGGGCATCATGATGGTGTCGCCGGGGTTCTCGTCGATGAGCGCGAAGTCGTGGTCGATGAACTGGCCCCACTGCCAGGCCATGGCGGACAGGTTGCGGGCGTTGCCGAGACCGGCGGGGGTCTGGACGCTGACGGCGTTGGAGACGGCGCGCGGGTTGGCGCGGGAGACCATGGCGCTCAGGCCGTCGGCGTAGTGAGCGCCCGAGAGGCCGCGGATCACGACGGTGCCGGACTGACCCCAGGTGGGGTTGAGGAGGTTGTTGTTCGAGCCGTCGTACGACCGGACGTCGGCGATGGCGGTGCCCGCGAGCATGGCGAGCATGCCGGCGGTCAGGGTGATGCGCTTCTTCATATGTCTTCCTTCCGGGACGGACCGAGGGACGACACCGGCACTCGTTGGGTACAGCAGCGAGATGTCGGGACCCACCGCCGGGGGAGAGAAGCCCGGATCACGGGGGGCGAGTCGATACAATACTCGCGGGTCGGAGCAACGCAATCCGAGCGGAATACGAAAACGACCAAAATGTAGTTATTGCGATCGATTCTGTGGGGAATCCCGGGTCCGATATTGGGGCTTGCGCCTTCCGGGGGCGTCGAATGAACAGGTGCTTGGATCGAGTCTGTAGGCTCGCGGCATGGCGTATGTGGGCTTAGTGCTGCTGGGACTGGCGGTGGGCGCGTTCGGGACGCTGATCGGCGCCGGGGGCGGGTTTTTGCTGG
>CALMQD010000322.1 GCA_937871415.1 uncultured Phycisphaerales bacterium
CGTCATCGTCGAGTACGGCGTGTAGAACGTCCAGCCCGTGTCCACGCCGCCCATGATGATCGCCAGCACCGCGAACATCGAGCCGAAGAGGTAGACGTACCACGACGCCAGGTTCAGGCGCGGGAACGCCACGTCCTTGGCGCCGATCATGAGCGGGATCAGGAAGTTGCCCAGCGACGCCGGCACCGACGGCACGATCACCAGGAAGACCATGATGAGCCCGTGCAGGGTCATCGTCCGGTTGTAGATGTCGTTGCCCTCGGCCCAGTTCGTCGCGTCCTGCGAGAAGATGCTCAGTTCCTGGCCCACGACCTGCGTCCCCTTGGCGGTCTGGAGTACCTGCGTGGGCGTGAAGAGCTCGACGCGCACCAGGATGGCCGCCAGCCCGCCCAGGAAGAACATGAACAGGATCGTGAACAGGTACATCACGCCGATCTTCTTGTGATCGACGGTGGTCATCCAATCAAAGATGGTGGCGAAGACACCGCCCTTGCCCTCGAGATAGCTCGCGTGGTGGTGGTCGCCGTGACCGCCGCCGTGCCCGCCCAGTTCGCCCGCGTGTGGTCCGCTGCTGATGCTCGCCATGGTCCTTGACCTCCTCTCGGAGGCTCCTTGAACCGCCCGGGCTCGTCCGCCCGGGCGTTACACATGCTCTCCGACCGACACTCCGACCGATCCTCTGCTCCGGCATCCCGGCGCTCACTTCTTCTTCAGCTTCTCCGGGTCCAGCTGCTCGTTCGCCTGGTCCAGCTCCGCCTGCGGCGTCGTTGGGTTCAGCGTCTTGATGTAGCAGATCAGGGCGTAGAGCTCGACGTCGTTGATCTGGCCGGCGAACACCGGCATGTTCTGCCCCGCGTACCCCTCGAGGATGCGCTTCTGCGAGTACAGGATGTTCTCGCGCAGCGAGTTCTCGTCGACCACCTGCGTCTCGCCGTTGGTGTACTTGTGCGTCTGGCCGTACATCCCCTGCCACGTCGGGCCCGAGTTCTTCGAGCCGTCGATCGAGTGGCACTGGAAGCAGCCCTTGCGCTTCGCGATGATCTGCCCGACCTCCGCGCACGTGCCCGTCGGCACCGCCGTCGCGAGCTGGTACACCTTCTTCTCGTACTCCTTCGCCGGCAGCACGATGATGTACCCCGCCATCTCCGAGTGCTTCGTGCCGCAGTACTCCGCGCAGAAGACGTAGTGACCGTTGACCCCGGGCAGCGGCCTGCCCTTGTCGTCGAAGTACTTGCCGTCGACCGACCTCGTCGGCTCCAGCGGCTGGAACCACATCGACGTGTACCGGTTCGGGAACACGTCCATCTTCGTGCGGAAGTCCGGGATGTAGAAGGCGTGGATCACGTCCCGCGACGTCATGATGAGCTTCACCGGCCGACCGGCGGGGACGTAGATCACCGGCACATCGGTCTTGGTCTCCGTCACCTGGCACGTCATGTCCGTGCCGGCGCCGTTGCGGTACGTCGGCGTCCAGCTCCACATCTGGCCCAGGATCTGGATCTCCTCCGCGCTCGTCGGCGCCGCCAGTTTCGCGAAGTAGCCCTTGAAGCCCTCGACGAACATGTACGCCATGAGCAGCAGCGGCAGGACCGACCACGTCAGTTCCAGCAGCGTGTTGTGCGACGGGCTCTGCACGTAGTTCGTCGACTGCTTGCTGCGCCGGTACTTGATCGGGAAGTACACGATCAGCGACAGCAGCAGTGCGAAAGAGATGATGCACGTCCACATGATGAACATGAACAGACTGTCCGTCTCCGTCGCCTAGACCGAGCTCGGCGCGGAGCGGAACCAGACGCTGTGCAGCCACGATTCAGCGATTGTCAGCATGGGCAGGTCCATCGCGTTCATACCGTCCCTCCCGGCGCACGCAGCGGCGTCCCGAGAAGGCCATTCGTGCCCGGCGAAGCCGCCGATGCACGCTCTCCGTTGCCGTTGATCTTCCGCGCATCGGCGTCGATCGCCGACCGCCCCGGGCCCCCGCCGGCGCCCTCCCCGCTATCCGCGTTCGGCGCCCCCGCGGCCCCGCCCAGCGCGGCCAGAAGACGCCGACGCGCCTTGACCCGCTCCTGGCGGAGCAGCAGCACCAACGCGCCCCCGAGCACGACGGCGGTGATCGCACCGCCGATCTGCATCACGCGCATCGCCGCGAGCGTGTACCCGCCCGTCGACGGGTCGAAGTGATAGCACCAGAAGGTGAACTGATCGAAGGTGTCGCCGATGCGCCCGCTCGAGGCCTCCATGAGCGCAAACCGCAGGTCGCGGGCCGGGAACCGCACGCCGTTGAACTGCCGCGACACCTTGCCCTCGGGCGTGAGCACGTACACCGCCGTCGGGTGCGAGAACTCGCCCGACTCGGGCAGGAAGCGGAAGTCGTACCCGAGCGCATCGGCCAGCGAGCGCGACGACGCCGGCGATCCGGTCAGGAAGTGCACGCCGTCGCGGATCGACTCGGTCGTCTGGCGGTTGTACGCCAGGAGCGTGGCGCTCTTGTGCGTCTTGGCGTCGCGCGGCTTGTCGCGCGAGTCGAAGCTCACGACCAGCACGTCGTACTCGCTCCCGATCGTGAACGCGTCGAGCCCGTTGAGCACCTGGTGCAGACCGTCGAGCGTCTGCGGGCACTGGAGCGGGCAGGAGTAGTACATCATGAGCACGACGAGCGGCTTCTTGAACTGCCGCGAAGAACCGTCGGAGGCCTTGCCGTCGCGCTCGAAGTACTGCGAGAGTTTGACGGCGTTGCCGTCCTCGTCGAAGAACGAGATCGAGCCCGGCACCTGCTCGCCGCGCTTGTCCTTGAGCTCCAGGCCCCGGACCGGCTCGGGCATCTGCTTGGGCACGACCTGGGCCTCGGCCGCGCCGGCCCCGAGGGCGATCGCGAGCGCGGCGCAGAGAGCGCGCACGGCGGACCCGCCGGGTCGCCGATGTCTCCGCCGAGTTGCCGAGGCCGCGTGCTTCATCCGTTCCGCTCTTGACTGGCCGGCATGCGCCGGTTACTTGACCAGACCGTACTGCTTCTTGACGCCGTCGACGATCTCGGGCGCGCCGGGCTTGAACATCGGCAGCTGCGTGACCTGCTCCATCGACACCTGATCGCCCCGCACGACCTGCGCGAAGACCTTGCCCCCCTCGGTGTGGTTGAGGATCGAGTCGCGCTTGTACTGCAGCGCATCCATCGCCGGCGCCATGGACTGGTCCCGCTCGGACGCGGCCAGTTTCGCCGTCGTGAAGTGCGTGTAGTAGCCGTACACCACCACCGTCGAGATCACCACCACCAGCCACGCCAGCACGCCGGTCACGATGATCTTGCCGGAGTTGGCGACCTCGGAGTGCACCGGCTGCGGCGGCTCGTCGCGCGAGTGGTCGTGCCACGCGTCCGGCGCGTCGTGCAGCTCGGGCGTCTCCTGACGGTGATGTTCGTGTCCGTGACTCATGAAACTGCCTCTCTTCGAACCCAGGTGCCGTCCATCCGCCGCCCAACCCCCCGACCGCTCCGCAGCCACGCGCCCGTTACACGTAGTTCTTGTGCTCCAGCGCCTCGTGCAGGCGCGGGTCCTTCAGGGGCATCAGCGGCGCCGAGACGACCTTCCGCAACACCAGCCCCAGGAACAGGCACACCGGCCCGAGCAGGCCCAGCACGTCCAGGTGCAGCCGCTCGCCCAGGGGGACGCTCTTGAGCACCGGGCGGACGATGTAGAACAGGTCGAGGGCGTGCATCGCGAGCATCCACAGCGCGGCCAGCATCAGCAGCCGGCGATTGCGCTTGGTCCCGCGGAAGAGCACGAAGAGGAACGGGATGATGAAGTGCCCGAAGGCCAGGAAGATGGAGACCTGACGCCACGCGCCGATCTGCCGCAGATTGTAGAACGCCGACTCCTCCGGGATGTTCGAGTACCAGATCAGGAAGTACTGCGAGAACGTGACGTACGCCCAGAAGACGATGAACGCGAAGAGCAGCTTGCCCGCGTCGTGGAAGTGCTCGCTGGTCACCAGCCCGGTGAGCTTGCCGGCGCCGACCGCCAGGCCCAGGATCAGGATGATCACCGCCACCGCCGAGACGATGCTCCCGGCGAAGAAGTACACGCCGAACATCGTGCTGAACCAGTGATAGTCGAGGCTCATGAGCCAGTCGAACGACGCGAAGGCCGTCGTCAGCGCGAAGAGCAAGAGGCCGAAGGACGACGTGCGCCGGGCCTTGGCCGTCAGCCAGCGGTCGCCGGTCTCGTCCTGCTTGCGGCTGAGGCGCGCGAGCCGCTGCGACAGCGCGATCCACACCAGGAAATACACCGCCGCGCGGACCGCCCAGAACTCCGGGTTCAGCCACGCGGCCTTCTTCTGGAACAGCACATCGCCCGCCGTGTGCTCCAGGGACATCCAGCTGAACAGCTTGAATTCATCGCCGCCGATGAAGGCGTTGACGGCGATGGGGATGAACAGCAGGGCGCAGACCCACACCATCGCGGCGACGTTCTCGGCCTGGCGCCGCAGCGCCGCCGACCACCCCGCGTTGAACTGCTGCAGGATCATCTGGAAGCCCAGGCAACCCACGCTCAGGCCGACGCAGAAGAGAAAGCCCATGTGGTACGCCGCGACGGCCTGGCGCGACGCTTCCTTGCTGCCGAACCCGATGACGCCGGTGAGCACGAGGCCCAGGACGCCCGCGAGCATGAGCCCGTACCCGAGCATGCGGAACATGCCGCTCTCGCAGTTCACCAGTTCCGGCTTGAGCAGCGCGCGGGCCGCGATCTGCGGCTCGACGTGCCCGTGAGCCGCGTGGTCGTGCCCGTGCCCGTGAGAAAGAGAAGCCTGGCTCATCGCGCCACCTCGCTTGCGTTGCCGCCGCTTTCGCCGCCGGCGCTGGCCTGCTTGTTGCCCGTCTGTTGCCCGCCCGGCTGCGCGCCCGCGGCACTCGCGGATGCCCCGGCCTCGGGGCGCCACGACGCCTGCAGCACGCGCAGGTACGCCACCACCGACCACGCGTCGCGCACGTTGACCTTGTCCGCGTATGACGGCATCTTGGGCGGCTGCGCCGGGTCCGCGTTCGGCACGCCGTGCTGGATCACGTTGAAGATGTACCCGTCCTGACCGGTCTTGATCGTCCGGTCGCGGTACTTCGCGTCCTGAAGGCTCGGGACCGGCGCCGACCAGCGCCGCCCGGCCAGCCCGCCGTACTCGGTGCCGTCGGGCAGTTTGCCCGCGCCCTCGGCGTTGTACCCGTGGCACGCCGAGCAGTAGATGTTGAACCGTTCGTGCCCGCGCTGGATCATCCAGTCCATGGCGCCCGCGCGGTCGATCGTGTTCCCGCGCTCCGCCTGTTCGGCGATCACGTTGTCGAACACCTTCGCCGGGATCATCGCGACGTACCCCGGGATGCCCGCGTTCTTCGCCGGGTCCACCGAGACGTCCACGCCCTCGAAGACCGCCGGGTCGTCCTTGAGGAACCAGGCCCGCGAGGCGCTCGCCGCGTGATCGCTGCTCCCGAACGCCACCGCGCCCACCACGCGCGGGCGCATCTCACGGTTGTCCACGAAGAACTCCGCCTCGGTCTGCGGCTTGTTCTTCGGGCTGTCGTCCATGTCGGGCAGGAACTGGCGCGGCGGCGTGTCGGTCCGCTCGTCACGGCAGCCCGCCGACGCCAGCAGGCCGCACGCCGCGAGGACCAACACCCCCGCGCTCCCCAGCCCGCGCCCGCCCGGATTGTGCTTGCTCGTCTTCATCGCGTTCTCTCGCCCCGCCCCCGGTTTCCGGCCCTTGCCCTTCCCACGAACTCCGCCGCACTCGCTCAGCGCCCGGCCGTCGCGGCCCGGGTCGCGGATCACTCCTCCACCAGGTCGATGTGCCTCCCGCCCGCGTTCTCGAGCAGGTTGCGCGCCGAATCGATGTTGAACTTCGGGTCGCTCGTCTCGATGCAGATCACCAGGCGGTCGTCGCTCACCCGCAGGAACCGCTCCTTCTTCATGAGCGGGTGGTACCACATCGGGAGCTTGTTGAACGCCAGCATGCCCAGCAGCGAGCAGAACGCCGTGAACAGCACGCCGAACTCGAACGTCACCGGCGTCCACGGCTCCCACGCGAAGAACGGCTTGCCCTGCACGACCATCGGGTAGGCCACCGCCGTCACCCACCACTGGAAGATCAGGCCGATCCCCGCGCCGCACAGGCCCACCAGGCCCGTCAGCAGCGGGAGCTTCGTCGCCGGCAGGCCCATCGCCTCCTCGATCCCGTGGACCGGGAACGGCGAGTACACGTCCCACTTGGTGTAGCCCGCGTCGCGGACCTTCTCCGCCGCGCGCGACAGCGACGCGGGCGTGTCGAACTCGGCGACCACGCCGTACACCACCGCGCCCTGCGGCGTCTTGTAGATCGTCTTGCTGCGCTTGTTGCTCATGGTTTAGTGCCCTCCCTCGTGCCCGTGGGCGTGCGGGTTGGCCTGCGGCGTCACGTTCTTGATCTCGCTCATGGCGAACGCCGGCAGGAACCGCAGGAACAGCATGAACAGCGTGAGGAAGATCCCCACCGTCCCCGCGAACGTCAGGATGTCGACCCACGTCGGGTAGAACATGCCCCACTGCCCGGGCAGGAACGCCCGGTGCAGGCTCGTCACGATGATCACGAACCGCTCGAACCACATGCCCACCGTCACGAACAGCGCGACGACGAAGATCCACAAGGGGCTCGTCCGGCACCTGCGGAACCAGAACAACTGCGGGCTCACCACGTTGCAGAAGATCATCGTCCAGTACGCCCACCAGTACGGCGCGTACTTGAGCTGACCGTCCTCGCCCACCTGCGCCCACCACGGCGGCAGCAGGCGGTTGAACAGGAACACGTCCGCCTCGTACTGGTTCCCCGAGTACCACGCGATGAAGAACTCCATCGAGTACGCGAACCCGACCATCATGCCCGTCACGAGCAGGATCTTGGCCATGTTCTCCAGGTGACGGAGCGTGATGAGCTCCTTCATGTTCGGGTACAGCTCCCGCGCCGGGATCATCAGCAGGAGCACCATCGCGAACCCGCCGAAGATCGCGCCCGCGACGAAGTACGGCGGGAAGATCGTCGTGTGCCAGCCCGGCAGCACCGACGTCGCGAAGTCGAACGACACGATCGAGTGCACCGACAGCACCAGCGGCGTGCTGATCCCCGCCAGCATCAGGTACGCCTTCTCGTAGTTCTGCCAGTGACGCGTGCTGAACCGCCACCCCAGGCTCAGGAGCCCGTACACCTTCGCACGCACCTCGTCCACGCGGATGTTCAGGAACGGCGCCACCGTCGGGCCCGCCGGGTTCTTCATCAGCCGGAGCGCCGCGCGGTCGCGCAGCGTCGCCAGGTCCGGGATCATCCCCATGTACCAGAACAGCGCCGACACCGTCGCGTACGTGCTCACCGCGAAGACGTCCCACAGGAGCGGCGAGCGGAAGTTCGGCCAGATCCCGTTCGCGTTCGGGATCGGGAACACCATCCAGATGAACCAGATGCGCCCGACGTGGATCCCCGGGAACGTGCCGGCGCAGATGACGGCGAAGATCGTCATCGCCTCCGCCGCGCGGTTGATGCTCGTGCGCCACTTCTGCTTCAGCAGGCACAGGATCGCCGAGATCAGCGTTCCCGCGTGACCGATGCCGATCCAGAACACGAAGTTCGTGATGTCCCACGCCCAGTCGACGCGGTTGTTCAGTCCCCACACACCCACGCCCGTGATCAGCAGGTACAGGATCATCGCCGTGCCGATCGCCGCGAGCATGTTCGCGACCCCGAACAGCGGCCACCACCAGCCCCCCGGCGTCTTCTCCACGTACCCGCACACCGTCTCGGTGATGTCGTGGAACGAGCGGTTGTTCAGCACCAGCGGCGCGCGGACCGCCGGGTCGTCGATCAGCGTGCCGTCGCCCGTCCGCGCGTCGACCACCTGCGGCCGATCGATCGGCACCGTGCCGGCGATCTGCCCCGCCGTGTACTCGTCCGGATGAATCACGCTCATGCGTCTTGACTCCAGCAACGGCTCACGCCGACTCTCCGCCCGATCACACCGACCAGCCCACCGCCCTAAACACCCCGACTCGACCCCTCCGCCCGCGCCGCGGCCCGGTCACGTCGCCAGAACCGCCAGGCTCAGGCGGTAGCCCGCGTCCTCGAGCCGCTTGGCCGGATCGAAGAGATTCCGGGCCGCGCTCCCGTGAGACGCCGCGCCGTGCTCACCCCCGCCGTGCCCGGCGTCGTGGTCTTCCTCGTGCCCGCCGTGGTGGTAGGGATGCGACCACGACGCGACGCGCTGCGGGTCGCACAGCTTCGGGTTCGGGTTGCGGACGCCCATCAGGTGCAGGACGCGCGGTCGCGTGTTCAAGTACCCCAGCAGCATGTACGCGCGGGCCGTGCCGCGCTCCTTGCTCACGCGGCTCTTGGTGTCCAGGATGTCGCCGAACACGATCGCGTCGCTCGGGCACGCCTGCTGGCACGCCACCTGCACGAACCCGTCGGGGATGTGCCGGAGGTTTTGCAGCTTCATCTCGATCCGCGCCTCGTTCAGTCGCTGCACGCAGAACGTGCACTTCTCCATCACGCCGCGCGACCGCACCGTCACGTCCGGGTTCTTCTGCAGTTTCGAGATGTTGTCGATCTGCTGGCGCAGCCGCGGCGGGACGAGATTGGGGTTCTTCGGCCCCTCCACGCCCATCTCGTTGAGCGACTCCTTGCCGATGTACGAGCCGTTGAACTTCTTCGTGCCGTACTCGAAGAAGTTGAACCGGCGGACCTTGTACGGACAGTTGTTGGCGCAGTACCGCGTGCCGATGCACCGGTTGTACACCATGTAGTTGATGCCCTCGGGCCCGTGCACCGTCGCGTTCACCGGGCAGACCGTCTCGCACGGCGCGTTCTCGCACTGCACGCACAGGACCGGCTGGTACATCACGCCCGGGCTGTCCACGTCGCCCGCGAAGTAGCGGTCGACGCGGATCCAGTGCATCTCGCGGTGCTTGTTGGCCTCGCGCTTGCCGACGACGGCGATGTTGTTCTCCGCCTGGCACGCGATCGTGCACGCGTTGCACCCCGTGCACGTCGACAGGTCGATCGTCATGCCCCACTGCGGGCCCTTCGAGAAGTCCACCGCCGTGTTCGGCTGCGCCGGCTTGCCCGTGCTCGCGCTCCCGTGAACGCCCACCGCCGCGGCGCCCTGGTCCTTGGTCCCGCGCTGCGGGTTCATGTACGCGTTGACGTTCGCCGGCGCGTGCGACAGTTCGCCCAGCATCTCCGCGAAGTTGAGCCGGCCCTCGTTGTTGCCGAAGGTGATCGCCCGCGCGTTGCCGTACGGGTCCTTCAGCACCCGGTCCTTCTCTTCCTGCGAGAAGCCGTGGAACGGGTCCTCGCCGAAGGTCTTCCACGCCTCGAAGTCCGCCTCGCGGACGATCGCGCGCCCTTCCATGGAGCCGTGCGCCTGCGTGCAGGTGATCGGGTACTTCTCCGCCCCGCCCCCGGCGCGGGCGATCTTCGCCCCGCCCACGCGACGCAGGTTGCCCGCGCCCAGGAGCCCGTGCACACCGAAGCCCACGCCCGTGCCCACCAGCCCGCACGCCGTCCGCCCGTACCCCGCCGCGATGACGATCGTGTTGTCCGGGATGCCCGGCGTGAGCCACGCCGCGATGTCGATCGATCGCCCGCCGACGCTGACGGTCATCATCCGCGCGTGACGGACCTCGAGCGTCTCCTTCTCCTGCTCAAGCCCGAACTTCTCCGCCGTCGCCCTCGAGATCATCGCGACGTTGTCCCAGACGATCTTGTTCGTCGCGTCGGGGATCTCCTGCAGCCAGGGGTTGTTGGCGAAGCGCCCGTCGCCCGCGTTGCCGGCGATGACGACCACCTCGAACTCGTCGTCCCTGGGGGCCTCGAGCCTCAGGCCCGAGACCATCCGGGCGGCGTTGTCGCCCATGGCCGCGCCCACGGTCGAAGGCAGCGGCGCGCCCCGCTGGCCGACGCCGTCGTGCAGCGCCCGCTTCCACGTGCGCTCGAACCCGGCCATGTCGCCCATCTTCAGCACATCACGCCACGCGCCGCGCACGATCTCGTGCCCGTCGGTGCCGACGCCCGCGATGCCGCCGAGGATCTCGATGTCGCTCCGCGTGCCGTACAGCGGCGCGATCATCGGCTGGATCGCGCCGACGGTCCCGTCGAGCGCGACCGTGTCGCCCCAGGCCTCGAGCCAGTGCGACATCGGCAGACGCCAGTGCGCCATCTCCGAAGTCTCAGTCGTCTCGACGCTCGCGACGATGCGGTGCGCCGCCTTCTCGAGTTTCTTGGCGAGCCCCAGCTCGCCCGGCGCGTCGTACGCCGGGTTCACGCCGACGCACACGAGCGTGTCGACCTTCCCGGCGTCGAGGTCCGCCGCCAGTTCGCTCAGCGCCGCCGCGCTCGAAGCCCCGAACTCC
Source organism: uncultured Phycisphaerales bacterium (assembly GCA_937871415.1). GTDB lineage: Bacteria > Planctomycetota > Phycisphaerae > Phycisphaerales > UBA1924 > JAHBK01. The sequence goes on from CALMQD010000322.1 coordinate 10,416, forward strand.
GCCGGCACGGCGACATAGTCCACGGTCTTGCCGACGTTGCCCATCGATGCGTTCAGCGCCGCGACCAGCGCGTGCACCGCGCGCGGCTGCGAAGCGCCGGCGCAGACGAGCGTCTTGCCCGCGCGGCTCCGACCCTGCTCGTCCGCCGCCAGGTCCTTGGCCACCTCGACGATGAACGCCATGTCCAGCGCCTTGCCGACGCTCGGGATGTTGATCGCCCCGATCGCGGCGCTCAGCGCCGGCGTCATCTTCGCCGCGCCCTGCGCCACCAGTTCCTTCGCCAGCGCGACCACCGCCATCGTCACCAGCGCCGGCGAGAGCCTCAGCCGGTGATCGGCCCGCCCGCCGGTGATCGAGTACGCGCTCTCGATCGAGTACAGCCGGCTCATCGAGCCCGACTCGGCCCGGCGCCGCGACGCGAACCCGCGGGTGTTCACCAGCTGGCCCGCCTCCAGCCCCAGGAAGTCGCGATCGAACGACACGACCACGTCCGCGTTCTCGAGCCGGAACAACTCGCGGCACGGCTGGCCGACCGCTGCCGCCAGCCCGGCGAACATCTCGTCGGCCTGGAGAGGGTCGTAGCTCAGCCACTTGGCCTTGGGGAACTTCTTCAAGAGCGCGGTCTTCACCGCATCCCGCGACGGGCTCAGGCGCTTCTCAACCAGGAAGCACAGGCCCTCGCCCTGCTTGACGCCCAGGCCCGCGAAGTGCTTGGAGCCCCACGCGTCGAAGTCGGCCCACGAGCGCGCCGTCGTGCCCTCACGCGTGTACACCGGGTCCTTCAGCCGGTCCGGGTCGTACAGCGACAGGATCGACGCCTGTGACCACAGCGTGCTTTTGCCGTTGTTGATCGGGTGCAGCGGATTGCCCTCGATCTTCGTCGGGCGACCCTCGTGCGTCTCGACCAGCACGCCCTCGACCTCGCCCCCGGGCAAGGGCAGCGTCGTCGCGTAGTACAGCGGCTTGCCGGGGATGATCTCCTCCGGCACGCTCTTGGAGTACGGCAGGATCTTGTGGTCCGGACGACGGCACCCGGGCAGCGTCGCCGCCCCCGCGAGCGCCACCGATGCGCCCATGAGTTTCAGGAACGTGCGCCGCGACGAGTCGAGCAGGCGCGACGCGTTGTTCGGGAACTCCCGCTCCAGGAACTCGCGGAACGCCGGCGTGTCCGCCAGGTCGTCCAGGCTGCGCCAGTACTTGCGCCCCGTGACGCCCACGCCCGCGTGCGACACGCGCGGCTTCTTCGTGGACAACTCGCCGACCGTCGAATGGCATTGATCCATGCTCATGTCGATTCCCGTCCAGCCACTTCTCCATCGGCGGCCTGGGCAGGCTCTCCACCCGGCAG
>CALMQD010000323.1 GCA_937871415.1 uncultured Phycisphaerales bacterium
GGGGGGGGGGGGGGGGGGGAGGGGGGGGAGGGGGGGGGGGGGGGGGGACCGTTGTCACGCCCGACCTCTTCAAGCCCGATGAACTCCCCGACCACCTCCGCGTGAACTACCGCGTCGTCGCCGACGCCGACCCCGCGCACGTCGTCGCCGAGAGCCGTTCATTCGCCGAGATCCGCCGCAAACTCGCCGTCCGCGTCCGCGACGCCCTCGCCTCGCTCCCCCAGGGCCGCTTCAACCGCGACGGCATCGTCGCCTGGGACTTCCTCTCCTTCGGCGATGACCCGCCCGACGCGGCCATCCCCGACTCCATCCTCGTCGACGCCCACCTTCTCGGCCGCGCGCCGCAACCTCTCCACAAGACCAAACCCGCCGACGCCGAGCACACCCGCTCCAGTGCGCCCAACTCTGCTCCCGCCGCGCCCCTGCCGCCCATCCAGGCCTTCCCCGCCCTCGTCGAGCCCCACCGCCGCGCACTCCACACCCACACCCCGCCACCCAAGGCCGTCGCCATCCGGCTCTTCGACACCCCCGAAAAGGCCGCCCGCGCCATGCACCGCGGCCTGCGCCGTCTCTTCATCATCCAACTCGAAACACCCATCGCCTCGCTCATCGAGCACACCCCCGGCGTCGACCGCCTCACACTCGCCTACGCCACGCTCGGCACGCGCGCCCAACTCCGCGCCGAACTCGAAGACCTCGTCGGCCTCCGCGCGTTCGACGACATCGCCATCGCCGGCTCGGGCGCTTCCGCTCAGCCCGCGCGCTCCACCCTCTGGTCCAAGGGCCCCATCCGCACCAAGGCCGCCTTCGATGAAGCGCTCGAGATCGGTTGGAACCGGCTCGGCGCCGCCGCCGATGAGGTCCTCACCACCGTGCGCGACACCCTCGCCGCCTATCAGCAGATCGCTCCGCGCATCGGCACCACCGGCGAACCCTGGCAGGGCCCCAAGGCCTGGACTTCCAGCATCGCCGACATGCGCGAGCAACTCCACGCCCTGGTCTACCCCGGCTTCCTCACCGCCACGCCCTGGAAGTGGCTCCGCCAGTACCCCAGGTACCTGCAAGCGCTCTCGATCCGTCTCGAGAAACTCGCGGCCGCCCCCGCCCTCCACTCCCCGCACGCCGCCGCCGCCGCGCTCGCCGACGGCCACGCACGCGACCAGCGCGCCCTCGAACAGGTCCTCCCCTTCTGGCGCGCCTGGCGCGAAGCCGACGCCGCCGCCCGCGCCCCGAACGCCCCCGACCTTGGCGAGGAGCCCGAACTCGACGAGTTCCGCTGGATGGTCGAGGAGTTCCGCGTCTCGGTCTTCGCCCAGAACCTGCAGACCCTCGTCCCCGTCAGCAGCAAGCGCCTCCTCGCGCAGTGGGACAAGGCCCGCACCGCCCGCGAACGCCTCGTCGCCACCCTCGGCGCCTGACAGCCTCCACCCCCCGCCCCCCCCCCTCCCCCCCCCCCCCCCCCCGTCCGAGCGACCTTCCGCCCCGGCATTCCGCCCCGGCGTCCGGGGGGGCGCCCCCGCCT
>CALMQD010000324.1 GCA_937871415.1 uncultured Phycisphaerales bacterium
CGCTGCAGCGCGAAGTCCACGTCGTTCAGCACGCTCTCGATGTCGGCGACGCACGCGGCCGAGGGGTCGGGCTGCGCCAGGAACGCCGAGAAGTACTCCCAGTCCGTGTCCCACCCGATCTCGCCGAGCTTGTTGCACGAACCGGGGCCGCGATCGACCGGGAACGAGCCCCCGGGGCCGTCCCCCGCGCCGCTTGCGCCGCCCCCCGGCGCCGTGAGCGTTTCGTCCACGCCGCACGAAAGCCCGGTTTCCAGCACGTCGGCGTCGGTGTAGACGACGAACAGGCCCCCTGCGCCCAGACGCTCTGCGAGGCTCCGCGCCACACCGAGCTCGGCGGTCGGATGGGCCGCCGCCGCCGGCCCGTTCAGCACGTGCCCGAGCGACTGCACGCGCCACGCGGCGCGCCCCTCGGGATAGATGCTCGCCACGACGAGTTCGTCGCCGACAATCGACGCCGTCGCCTCGGTGCGTGTCTGCTCGGCCACGCCGCCCCGGTACGTCGTGATCGGCCATTGCCGCATCGCGGGGCGAAGCCTCGACGCGTCGTCCTTTCCCGAGCCGTCATCGATCACCACCTCGAACCCTGACGCTCGCAGGTCATAGGGCGAGAGTTGGATCGTCGCACGCTCGAACGCGCCGGCGCCGTCCTTCCCCGCCTCGCCGGTCGGCAGGTCGACGCGAACGACCCGGCTTGCTCCCTGGTTGTCGATCGAAGCCGACACCACCCACGCCCGCCGCAGGCCCATGGCCTTCGCCAGCGCGCTCTCGAGGTCCGCCCGCGTCGGTTGACCGACGACGACCCGCTCATGGGCAACCGCTCGCGTGCCGGTCCAGAGCGGATCGGTCCCGATCCCATCTGCCAGCACCGCGGCGCCGGACCACCCAACCGCCCCGCACGCCGCGCCCGCGAGGACCAGACGCCGGAAACCGGCACTCACTTCAACCGCATTGGAAAAGTGCATCCACAACCTTCCATGAGCGGCCGACGAGGCGCGGCCGCGGGTGCAAAGTCACCAAATCGCCCATCCCCAAGGCTTCCGCCCCCTCCCCCTCTCCGAACAGTCATCAGCCCCCGGGCCGTGGTCCGCCGCACCAACCCGGCCAGCAGATGACCGATCCGGGTGATTCTTGGACCGACCACACAGTCTGACCTACTCCGGGGCCCCCGGCCACCCGCCTAAATGAGCCGAAACACGAACTTTCTCATGGGACTTCCCGCGTTGGGTGGATATTTTGGAAACCTGGAGACCTTTCCGCCTCCCGGCAATCGCCCGGCACACCGAATCCGGCTTGTGTTTGGTGGACGAAGACGCTCGCGTGACCATCCGGTCGTGTTCCCCCGTCCCGTTTCCCCTTCCCCGGCCCGAGCCGGTAAGACCCGTGGATCGACTTCCCATGCGATCGGGCACGACGACAACCGCGAGCATCCAGGAGCCGGGCGACCGGGCGCTGCCGGCGCGGGCTCGGCGCGCTTTCACGCTCATCGAACTCCTCGCGGTGATCGCGATCGTCAGCCTGCTCATCGCCATCACGCTCCCCGCGATCGGCTCGGCGCGTGAGACCGCCCGGCGCACCAAGTGCCTGGCGAACCTGCGATCGTTCGGCCAGGGCCTCGCGACGTACATGAACGACTCGCAGGACGTGCTCCCGCTCGTCCGCCCGCTGCACGACCCCAACGCGCCGCCGAACACGAACGACCCGTCGCTGCTGGACGTGATGACGGTGTACCTGAGCGTGCCCAAGCCCGTGCGCGCCGATCCCAACGACCCGACCTCGCCGTACATCAACGTCGCCGACGTCTTCAAGTGCCCCAGCGACGTGAAGGGCGACGACCCCGTGACGCAGTTCCGGCCCCTCTGGGAGGCCGACGGCGTGAGTTACGAGTACTTCGCCGGCGAACTGATGGTCGGAGCGGAGGCGCTCACGATCGAGGACCCGGCGAGGGCCGTCACCAAGACCTATGAGCAGCCGCAGTGGCGCGACCTGCCCGTCCTGCTCGACAACGGCGACTGGCACGTGCTGCGTCGTTCCGGCGCCAAGCGCAACGCCCTCTTCTTCGGCGACTGGCACACCGACTGGGCCTCGCCGCTGGCCTCGCTCGACATCGAGCAGGTGGGCGAGGACATCGTCCAGCGCCTGCTGTGCGACATCACGCGATTCGGCGGGCGGCCGCTCCCCGGGTGCAACTGACTCAACCCATCACCATGACCTCGAACCCGTCAACGCCTTCCACGCTGAAGCCGCCGAGCCTGCTCGACCCGGACATGCTCCCGCCCGAGCCCGCGCCCGCCGCGAGCCGGCGCAGCACCGAGCGCTGGGACGCGCGCGCCGACCGCGCGATCAAGGGGGCGATCGTCGACGGCGTGCGCTGGTGGTGGGGCCGCCGCTGGGTCCGCTGGCCCTCGCTGGGCGGGGCCGTCCTGCTCGCCGGCCTCCTCGCGTTCTTCGCGCTCCGTCCGACGCCCATCCCCGACTACGCCGACGACCCGATGGACGAGGTCCTCGAGTTCACCCTCCTCCAGGACGACTTCAACAGCCTCCCCATCGACGAGCGCCTCAAACTCCTCAAGGAGCTCATCGAGCGCATGAAGACCATGGGCTCGAACGACTCGGTGCTCATGGCCCAGTTCGCGGCGATGGTCGAGGGCAACCTGCGCGAGCAGATGATGAAGAACGCGAGCAAACTCGTCCTCGACGTGTGGGACAAGTTCGCCATCGACTACGCCAAGGCCCCCGCCGATCAGCGCGAGGCCTACCTCGACCAGAAGTACATCGAGATGGTGCGCATGATGGAGGCCCTCGCCGGGCAGAGCAGCAACAAGACCGACGAGGAACTCGTCGCCGACGCCAAGGGCCAGGCCAAGCGCGACACCGAGATGTTCAAGCGCGGCGACGGGCCCGACGTCGGCGCGCTGGCCATGATGACCAGTTTCCTTCGCAACGGCATGGGCCAGCACTCCTCCCCCGCGCAGCAGCGACGGGGCCAGCAGTTCATGCGCGACATGACGCGGCATTTCCGCGGCAAGGACGTCGAGACCGGCAAGCCCGAGAAGAAGTAGCCGCCGCCACGCCGGAACGGCCCCGCCGGTTTCGCCCCTATTCTCCCGATCGCCGTGCCGCCCCACGCCCCCTCCAACAGCCGGCCCGAGCCGCCCGACCCCCCCGACCGCTCGCGCGTGCTCACCGAGCAGCGCAACCCGCGCTCGATGCGCCTGCACGAGATGTCCGTGAGCCAGATCACGCGCCTCATCCACGAGGAGGATCGCTCCGTGGCATCGGCCGTCGAGCAGGCGCTCCCGCGGATCGACGCCCTCATCCAGGACGCCGAGCCCGGCTGGCTCCGCGGCGGGCGCCTGGTCTACCTCGGCGCGGGCACGAGCGGGCGCCTGGGCGTCCTCGACGCCAGTGAATGCCCCCCGACCTTCTCGACCCCGCCGGAACGCGTCGTCGGCATCATCGCCGGGGGAGACGGCGCGCTGCGCCGGTCCAGCGAGGGCGCAGAGGACGACCCGCTCGGAGCCGTGCCGGCCCTGCGGGCGCTCTCTCTGAGCGGGGACGACTGCGTCATCGGCATCGCCGCGGGCGGCACCACGCCCTACGTGCTGGGTGCGCTCGAGTGGGTGAAGAAGCAGACCGACGCCCGCACGGCGCTGCTCTGCTGCGCGCCGGTGCACGAGGCCCCCGCCTTCGTCGATCACCTGCTGTGCGTGCCGACAGGGCCGGAGGTCGTCACCGGCTCGACACGCATGAAGGCCGGCACGGCCACGAAACTCGTGCTCAACACGATCTCGACCACGCTCATGATCCGTGAGGGCCGCGTGCGCGAGAACCTCATGATCGAGCTCCGCGCGACCAACGACAAACTCCGCGACCGCTGCGCCCGCGTGCTCATGACGCTTACCGGCCTCGACCGGGCGCGGGCACTCGAACTGCTCGACGACTCCGGCGGCAGTGTCCGCCGGGCGCTCGAACGTTTCGGCCCCCGTTGATCAACCGCTTGCCGGGTCTATTCGACGGCGCGAAACGGGCCGCCGGCCCCGCACCCTCTACCGGCGCGAGCGCTTCTCCAGCCGCGACAGCAGCACGTCGACAAGCAGCGGCGCCAGCGCGGCCGCGGCGCTCACCGCCGCACCGCCCAGCGCCGAACCGCGCGATCGTCCGCCGCTTCGTCACGCTCGGAGAGGCGCTGGTGGAGCGCAAG
>CALMQD010000325.1 GCA_937871415.1 uncultured Phycisphaerales bacterium
CGTCCGGCGCCTGCAGCACGGGGCAGTTCGTGAAGAACGAACTGAACGCCGACGACAGGTCGAAGAGGTACTGGCACAGGCGGTGCGGCTCGAGCGTCTCACCGACGGCCCGGACCGCCGCCGGATAGCGCAGCAGCGCCAGCGCCAGGTCCTTCTCCTGCGCCTCGCGGACGGTGACGCCGTCGCTCGCGGCGGGGAGCGCAACGCCCCCCTCCAGCGCCTTGCGGAAGATGCTGCGGATCCGCACCAGCGCGTACAGCAGGTACGGGCCCGTGTTGCCCTCGAACGCCAGCATGCGGTCGAAACTGAAGACGTAGTCCTTCGCGCGGTCGTTGCTCAGGTCGGCGTACTTGATCGCCGCCATGGCGACGGCGTCGGCCACGGTGCGGGCGTCGGCCTCGCCGAGTTCGGGGCTGCGCGTGCGCACGGCGTCGAGCGCCCGCTGCACCGCCTCGTCCAGCAGCGCCTCGAGCTTGACGTTCTCGCCGGTGCGCGTCTTGTACGGCTTGTTGTCCTGGCCCAGGATCATGCCGTTCGCCGCGTGCTCCAGCCGCGCGACCCCGCCCCCGTCGGGCCGGTCGGCGTACCCGGCCTTGATCGCGGCCCCGAAGACCAGCCGGAAGTGCAGCGCCTGGCGCGCATCGACGCAGTAGATGACGCGCGCGGCCCCGTACTTCCGCACGCGCCGGCGGATCGCGGCGAGGTCGGTCGTGGCGTACAGATAGCCGCCGCCCCCCGCCTCGCTCTTGCGGATGATGCAGGGCTCCTCGATGCCGGGCACGCGCACGACGACCGCGCCCTGGTCGAGCTCCGCGACGCCGCGCGACAGCAGGTCGTCGACGACGCCCTCCAGTTCGCCCGCGTAGCTCGACTCGCCGGCGCTGTGCTCGTCGGTGATGTCGGCGCCCAGCCGCCGGCAGACGTTCAGACACTCGCCCATCGTGACGTCGGCGATCCGCTGCCAGACCGCCCGGGTCTGAGGGTCCCCGGTCTGCAGTTTCAGGAGCGTCGCCTTGGCCCCCGCGAGGGCCTCGTTCGCGCCCCCGACCTGCGCCTCGAGCTCCGCGACGGCCTTGGGGTGGCTCCACCAGCGCCTCGCCGCCGCCAGTCCCCGCTCGTCCGCGGCGCACTCGGCCTGCGCCGCCTTGTACAGCCGCTCGATGTCGTCCAGCGTCAGGCGCGAGATGTCGCGCCCCTGTGCGCGAAGGCGCATGAGTTTGTCGACCACCATCGCGATCGGCAACCCCCAGTCGCCGACGTGGTTCTGGCGGATGACGTTGTGCCCCAGACGCGTCAGCGTTCGGGCCAGCGCATCGCCGATGATGATCGAGCGCAGGTGCCCGACGTGCATCTTCTTCGCGAGGTTCACGCCGCACAGATCCACCACGACGTTCTGCCGGTGCGACGCGTCGGGCGCGGCCAGCCCCAGCGCGGGGGTGTCGAGTCGGGCCAACAACGACCCGAGGGCCTCGGGGCGGAGGGCGATATTGATGAACCCCGGCCCGGCGATCGAGGACTCGTCGACCGGGCGCGCGATGTCCGCGATGTCGAGGTGCTGCACGATGCGCGAGGCGACCGCCCGCGGCTTGTCGTTCACCAGTTTGGCCAGGCTCATCGCCGCGTTGGACTGAAAATCGCCGAACTGCGGGTTCTTGCTCGGGGTGATGAGCGGGTCGGCTTCCTGGGCGGCGGGAAGGTCCGAGAATGCGCGGGCGAACGCCTCGCGGAAGCGGGTCTGCAGGATCCGGAGCGGGTCGAACTCGCCGGGAGCCTGTCCCGGCGGAGGAAACTCGGGGGTTCTCGGGCCGGGATTCATGGGGGCGATGATAGGGACGCCCTGGGGCGGCCCGGGTTGAGCGCGGGGGCCTATCGGTCGATACCCAAGTTGCCGGACGTTGCGTGCGCCGCCGGTCGGAGGCTTCCGACCGGTACGTGCCCGTGACGCGGCTGGGACGCGACCATGCTCAAGAACAGCCGGGACAATCGGAGCCCCACGGGCGCGGACAAGCCTGGCGCCGCCGGCGCACAGGCCTCCGGCGCTCGCGCCGCGTCGGCCCAAGCCTCGCCCGTCGGGCGCGCCCGACGCGTGCTCGAGCGTGGCGAGTCGTTGATCGCGCTGGGCGGCCTGGGGACGGCGGTCG
>CALMQD010000326.1 GCA_937871415.1 uncultured Phycisphaerales bacterium
GGCTCGTCGAGGATGAGCAGTTCGGGGTCGTTGATGAGGGCCTGGGCCAGGCCGATGCGGCGCTGCATGCCCTTGGAGTACTCGCGCACCGGTCGGTGCTGCACCGCGGTGAGGCCGACCATCTCGAGCAGTTCGTCGATGCGGCGCTTGCGGATGGAGGCGTCGAGCCCGAAGAGCTTGGCGTAGTACTCGAGCGTCTCTCGCGCGTTGAGGAACGGGTAGAGGTACGACTCCTCCGGCAGATAGCCGATCCGCTCCTTCACGACCACGTCGCTGGGGAGCTTCCCGAAGACGCTCACGAGCCCGCTGGTCTTGTGCAGAAGACCCAGCAGGATCTTGATCGTCGTGCTCTTGCCCGAGCCGTTGGGCCCGAGCAGGCCGAAGACCTCGCCCCGCCGGATCTCGAACGACACGTTGTTCACCGCCCGGACGCGCGAGCGCATCCAGAAGTCCTTGAACACCTTGTTGAGCTTCTGGACCACGACGACGTTTTCGCCGGGCTTGGGCGCGCCGGACGCGCCCGGTTGTGCCGCGCTGTCGAGAGTTTGGACCATGGTCGTTCCGCGAGGGTCGTTCGACCCGTCCTCAAAGAATCCCGCCCCGCATCCATCGCTCGCACCGCGGGCCGGCCCCGCGGTGCGCCGCACGGTCACTGGCCGACCTTGTGCGTCTCCGCGTCGAACCTCTCCTGGAAGCGGCTGCGCTCCATGCGGCGCTGGCGCTCCTTCTCCGCCTCTTCATACTCCCGAGCATTGCGGTCTTGTTCGATCCTGCGGGCAATCCGCGGGTCGCGGTTGATCTGCATCACGATCCGCTCGGCGGTGGGGGGGAGCAGCAGGGTCTGGACGTCCGGACGCGACAGGAACGCCCCGAAGGCGGAGGTCCACTCGCCCGCCACCATGACCCGCGGGTTGGCACGGAACGTCTCCCGCTTGGCGTTGAACACGGCCAGATCGGACCGGGCGCGGCTGGCGATCGTCGCCCGGTACTGGCGCGCGTCGTCCAGGATCGTCGTCACCTCACCGGTCACCACGGGCACCGTCTCGCCCTGCCAGCCCGCCGGGCGCTCTCCCGAGAGCAGCGCATCGATCTGGTCGAGCATCTTCTTGGCCTGCGGGCCGTCGCTGGTGCTCAGGGCCTTCTCGTACCCGTCGATCGCCCCGAGGATCGCCGGGGCCGCCTCGCCCGCCACCTCCACGAGCTTGTCGTTGCGGAACGCGTTGGCGTCCTCGATGGCCTTCTTGGCCTCGGTGCTGGCGCTCGTCACGCGATTGAACTCGGGCATGACGCGGCGCGGCGGGGTCGGGTAGAGAATCGTGAACTCGCCGATCTCGATCCCCGAGTCGAGCGAGTTGAGGATCTTCTGGGCCGCGTCGCGGGCCGCCGTGTCCAGGCTCCGCTCGTCCCCGTTGCGCAGCGCCGGGTTGAGCTGCTTGGTCAGGAACTCATCGATCGTGATGGTGGCGGCGGTCTGGATCAGCCCGCGGCGGACCGCGGCGGTGACGATCTTCTTCTCCTGCTCACGGTTGTTGTCGGAGTTGATCGCCGCGGCGTACTTGACGATGTTCGCCCGCTTGTATGTCAGTTTGACGCGGGCGTGCGCGATCGAGCCGTCTCCCAGCAGCAGCATGCCGTCGACGTCGGGGTCGAGGGAGTCGCCCCCGCCGCCCGCGAGCGCCTGCACGCCGTTGGGGTCGGTGGTCATCCTCGACTCCTCCGTCTCGGAGAGGTTGAAGAAGAACTCCTTGCGCAGTTCGAGCGGCTCGTTGGCCGTGGGCACCTTGATGAGTTCGCCCACGGGCGCCGGGTAGGAGAAGCGGAAGCCCGGGGGCAGGTCGGTTCCGACGACCCTGCCGAACGTCAGGTTGATGCCGCGCTCCGACTCGTTGATCTGCTGAACGCCGGAGAAAAGAAAGAGCGCGAAGACGACGATCATCGCGTACTGCAGCAGGCGGTAGGTGATGCGGAGCGCATCGGCGAGGCTGCTGGTGGCGGGGTCGGTGATGCCGTCGTCGGCGGCGCCGAAGGTCGAGGGGTCGGCGCCGGCCTGATCGCGCAGGCGCACGCTCGCGCCCGCGGAGCGCTGCCGGCGCACCGGGTCGCGTTCGCTGGCCGGGGAGGGGTTCGTCGGCTCGCTCATCGCGTGCCCTCCTGCTGCGCCGCCTGCGCCGTGCCCTTGGGGTCGTCGGAAACCGGGGGCAAGTTGGAGAAGTTCAGCCCCGGGATGCCGCTGTTGCTCATGCGCTTCAGCGCGTCGGGGCGGAACCACTCCATGCCGGGCATGGACGTCGGCAGGACGAGCGTCGTCGACGAGCCGAGCGACGAACGCATGAACTCCATCGTCCGCAGGAAGACCGCCAGGTCGGGGTCCTCGTTCTGCTGGCGCACGTACACCTGCGCCTCCTGGTCACCCTGGGCGCGGATGCTCTCGGCCAGGCGCTCGGCGAACTTGGTGATGCGCTGCGCGTCGCTGGTGGCGCGCGAGCGGATCGTCGCCGCCTCGCTGGCGCCCTGCGTCACGACGGCGTTGCTGATCGCCTCGCGCGCCTTGTTCATGGCGTCGATGACCTTTTTCGACGTATCGGACGGGAGGGCCAGCTGCACGACGCCGACCGACAGCGGCTCGATGCCCAGTTCGGCCAGCGACTGGTCGTTGCCCGAGCCCCCCTTCACGGCCTGGAGCATCCTGGTCTCCAGGTCGCTCAGGCGCGAGCCCTCGGGGCTGGCGGAGAGGATCTGGTCAAAGGCCATCTGCCCGACCTCGCCCATCGTGCCGCGCAGGCGCGTCTTGAGCAGGTCCTCGGCGAACTGGTAGTGGTCCTTGGCGCTGGGGCCCCGCCCGGACATGGCGCGGTAGAACTTGAGCGGGTCGGCGACGCGCCACGTCAGGCCCACCGTCACGATGAGCTGGCGCTTCTCGCGCGTCTGCGCCGTCTCCGGGTTGGTCTCGATGTACCGGGCGCGCTTGTCGTACTTCGTCACGCGCTGCACGTACGGCCAGATGAACCGCAGGCCCTCTTCCTTCACGACCGAGTTCTCGTCGGCGCGCCCGAAGGTCGAGACCACCGCCGTCTCGTTGAACCGGACGGTGTAGGTCGTCAGCGCGGCGACGAACACCAGCACGACCACGCCCACGACGACATATCGAATGATCTTGTTCAAGGCATCTGCTCCCGTTGCGTCCGATCTTCAGCCGTCCTTGTCCCCCGCCGACCCCGGGCGTCCGCGCGCCGCCGATTCACTTGGGCTCCCCGATCGCCTTGGGCGCGTCGAAGAGCTGGTTGCTGAGGTTCGAGTCCTCCGCGTTCAGGCGGATCTCGACCTTGTTCTCGTCGTCGGCGATGATGAAGACACGCGACTTGCCCAGGACCTCCTTGAGCGTGTCGAAGTAGATCTGCGCCCGATAGACCTTCGGCGAAGCGTTGAAAAGGGCCAGGCGCGACGCGAAGCGCTCGGCGGGGATTCGCGCGTCCATGTGCCGCACCCAGCGCGCCGCGCTCGCCTCGGTGAGCAGGTCGGCCGCCGTCCCCTTGCCCGCCAGCAGAATCTCCGCCGCCCGGTGCTCCAGGTCGGCGGCCTTTTTCGCGGCTTCCTGGGCGCCCGCGGACGCGGGCCCGGCGGCCTGGTTCCGGGCCTGCTCGCCGGCGGTCTGGAACTGCTCGAGCAGGCCCACGATCTTCTGGGCCGTCTCGACCGAACCCGCGACCTTGATGAGCTCGCTGTCGGCGTATGTGCGGGCGGCCTGGAGGTTGGTCATGCGCGTCTGGCGCGCCTGGACCACCGACT
>CALMQD010000327.1 GCA_937871415.1 uncultured Phycisphaerales bacterium
TGTGCGGCGTGCTGCTCTACCTGCTCTCGGCGGTGGCGATCCTCGAGGGAACACTGTTGTAACACCGGCACCGTTCGCGCCTCGGCGCGGCGACCGTGATGCGCCGATGAAAAAAGCGCCGACCGTCGAGCCGGCGCCTTTCAAGAGGCACGATCGTGGTGCGGGGAGACGGCGCGATCAACCCGCGGCGGCCGCCGCCGGCTGCGACAGGCTCAAGCTCCCCGCTCGTCGCGCCGCCGGGAGCACGGTGGGCTGTTCGAGCGAGAGCGTGTCGGTCTGGGCGTAGGTCTCGCCGAAGCGGAAGAGGCGGGCGCTGTTGAAGATGACGATGAGGTCGCCCACGACGTGGTACGCCGCGGCCCAGAGCACGCTCAGCCAGCCCAGCGAGGCGATGGCCAGGCCGAACGACGCGACCAGCACCGCCGCGGCGATGTTCTGTGCCACGATCGAGCGGTTGCGGCGCGAGAGTTCCATGAGGAAGGGGATGCGCGAGAGGTCGTCGTTCATGAGCGCAACGCCCGCCGAGTTGGCCGCGATGTCCGAGCCGCCCAGGCCCATGGCGATGCCGATGTCGGCCGCGGCGAGCGAAGGGCCGTCGTTGATGCCGTCGCCGACCATCATGACGCGCCGGCCCGAGCGCACGAGACCCTCGACGATCTGGTGCTTCTCTTCGGGGTGGCACTCGGCCTCGATGTTGTCGACCGCGACAATGCGCCCGACGCGCTCGGCGACGCTCAGGCGGTCGCCGGTCAGGATGTCGATGCGCTTCACGCCCAGGTCGCGGAGTTTGGCGAGTACGCCCTTGGCGTTCGGGCGCACCTTGTCTTCGAGTCCCACCACGCCGAGGTAGCGCCCGTCGCGCGCGACGTGCACGCCCGTCATGCCCTCGATGCGCGATTCGACCGAGGCGATCTGATCGGCGACGTGCGGCAGGTTCTCGCGGATCCAGCCGGCGCGACCGACGAGCACGGTGCCCATGGTCGTGCGGGCGCGGATGCCGCGACCGTGCACTTCCTCGAAGTCCTTCGAGTCGTCCGGGGTCACGCGCGCGGCCTTGCCGGTGGCGACGATCGAACGCGCCAGCGGGTGGTTCGAGTGCTGCTCGCCGTTCACGGCGGCCTGGAGGAGTTCGACGCCGTCCACGCCGTCGGCCGGCACGAGGCGCGAGACCGCGAACTTGCCCGTCGTCAGCGTGCCGGTCTTGTCGAGGACGACGGTGTCCACCGCCGCGGCCTCTTCGAGGTAGTTCGTCTTCTTGATGAGCAGCCCGACGCGCGCCGCCGAGGCGAAACTGGCCACCAACGCCAGGGGGCTGGCGAGCAGGAGCGCCGAGGGGCACGCGACGACCAGCACGGAGATGGCCCGCTTCACGGCCTCTTCCTGCGGCATCTTGCCCTGCGCGAAGAACCAGACGACGAACGCGACGCTCAGCGTCACCGGCACGAAGAACCGCGCCACCTGCTCGACCATCATCTGGCGCGGCGTGCGGCTGCTCTCGGCCTCGCGGATGAGTTGCGACACCTTGCCGATGGTCGTGTCCTGACCCACGCTCGTCGCGCGGAGCTCGATCATGCCCGAGACGTTGGTCGTGCCCGCGTAGACCGGGTCGCCCTCGGCCACCTCGTGCGGGATCGCCTCGCCGGTGAGCGCCGCCTGATCGATCGCCGAGCGTCCGACGACCACCACGCCGTCGACGGGCAGGTTCTCTCCCGGCTTGACACGGATGATGTCGCCGAGTTTGACCGCCGCGAGGGAGACCTCGACTTCCTGACCGTCGCGGATGACGCGTGCCGTGTCGGGTGTGCGTGCGACGAGGTCTTCGATCGCGCGCTCGGCGCCCCAGGCGCGCTGGCGCACGAACTGGTCGGCGACGAGCAGGATGAACGCCAGGAAACCCGCGGTGAGGAAGTCGCTCGTGGCCATGGCGCCCAGGATCGCGACGGCGCACAGCGTGCTCGTCGAGGCGTGCCCGCGCGAGATCTCCTTGAGTGACGCGACGAAGAGGGGGATGGAGAGCAGGATCGCGCCGATGATCGCCGGGAAGTCGGCGACCTCGGTGGGCACCGTGTCGCGCAGCAGGCCGTGCATGAGCAGCGTGGCGCACAGAAGCACCCCGCCGATCAGATAGATGACCATCCAGCGTTCGAGTTTGACGTTGTGGTGAGCGCAGCACTCCATCCGGCCGCCGTCACCGGCACCACCACCGTGATCGTGCTTGTGCGTGTGGGAGTGGGGGGGGTGGCTCGTGTGGTTGTGCGAGCCTTGCGACTGGGGATGGATCGGCAGCGAGGAGGATTGGCTCATGGAGAGAGTCTCGAGCAACCTGCAAAACACTTGATCGTCGAGCGGACCGGGGGCGCAGCGCGCGATCACCCCGGTGCGGAGAGAGGCCACGATGGTACGGGCTCGCGGCCGGGGGTGAAACAACCCGACCACAAGCCGAGCGGTTGCTCCATACGGCGGGCGAAGGTGGGGAGTTCGCCCCCGAGCGCGATCGCTGCCGTTCACGGGTGACTCGCCTGATCGGGGAGTTTCCCCATCTCCAACTCG
>CALMQD010000328.1 GCA_937871415.1 uncultured Phycisphaerales bacterium
ACCCGGCTTCGGCGGCCAGGAGCGTGCCCGCGGCATGATCCCAGATCCTCTCGACGTACTCCGGCTTTCCGCCGGGCGGCACGGGTCGCTTCTTCGGCACTCGAAGGTACGCGTCGGCCTGACCCCGCGCCACCAAGGCGTACTTGCACTGGCTGTCCATGCGGACAGGGTCGGCCAGCGGCCAACCGAGCCGCTCGCACGCGCCCGCCATGACTTTGTGGCTTGCCGAGTGGCTGACGTGGGCGGCCTCGACACTCTCGGCCAGCACGACCGGCTCGCCGCGGAGTGCGCGCGCGTGGATTTGTCGAAGGTCGCGCACATCGCCTGCGCGGGCGTCCAACTCGCCCGGGCTGATCGACAGGGGACGCTCCCAAGCGCCGGCTCCGGCGATCGCCACGTAGAGCGAGCCGCGCCCGTCGGCGCGGTCGGTTGGCGCGGACGGATCGACGGACAGGTTCGGGCAGCCGAGCACGCCCAGCACCGGGCGGCCGTCGCGGATGAGCGCGAGCGAAACGCAGTACTGCTGGCCGCGGAGGAAGCCCTTGGTGCCGTCGATGGGGTCGAGCGTCCAGCCGCCCATGGACGTGTTCAGGCAGGCCGGGTCGGCCGAGCCGAGATCGACGGCGTGGATGACGTCGTCTGCGCCGCACCGCTTCCAGTCTGCGAGGCCGGGCGATTCGCGCAGCGCGGCGATGCAGGCGTCGCGATGGGCCTGGTGCTGCGGCTCGCGGAGGAAATCGCCGGACTCCTCGGCGACCATTCCGCCCAGGAGGTGGCCGCGGGATTGGAGATCGCGTGCGACGACGGCCTGGCTGGCGAAGTCGGCGATGGTGACGGGCGAGGCATCGTCCTTGGTCATCGAGCGGAGGGCGTCGAGGCGCGACTGCACCAGCCGGCACACCGTGCACGCACGCTCCACGGCCTGAATCGCCGCCCGGGTCAGTTCGTCCATGGCGAACTCTACACTTGGCGCATGACGCGTGAGTCTGGACAGCACGGCGGGCACGGGCCGGCGCGAACGCCCCTGGTCGCGGTCTCGATGGGGGACCCGCTGGGGATCGGGCCGGAGGTCGTGGTCAAAGCGCTGGAAACCTACGCGCTGGCCGCGGACGACGACCGGCTGGCGCGGTTTGTGATCCTGGGGAATGAACGGCCTCTGCGTGGGGCGGCGGAACGCGCGGGCGTCGCGCCGTTCTGGGCGACGCTCGACTTTGCGCCCTCGCCGCACGCGTGGGATGCGCTGCCGCTGCCGGAGGCGTCGGTGGTGCTGCTGGATCACCCGCTGGACGAACGCGCGGTGCCTTCGGCGCCGGGCCCCAGCGCCGAAGGGGGACGTGCGTCGTTCGTGTACGTAGACACCGCGATCCGCATGGCACAACTGCCCCGCGCTCATCCGCTGCACGCGGATGCCATCGTCACCGCGCCGATCAGCAAGACGTCGTGGGACCTATCGCGCCGGGCCGCCGCGGGAACAGAGGACGAAGCGGCGTACGGCCCGATCGGGCGCGGGTTCCCCGGGCACACCGAACTGCTCGCCGAGCGCTTCAAGTCGGATCGGTGCGCGATGTTGTTCGTCTCTCCGACGATGCGCGTGATGCTCGCCACGATCCACGTGCCGCTGACGCGCGTGCCCGCGATGATCACACGCGAACTGGTGCTCGAGAAGATCGAACTGGCGGCGGAGGCGTGCAAACGCCTGGGTGTGGAGTCGCCGCGGATCGGTGTGTGCGGCCTGGACCCGCACGCGGGCGAAGGGGGCCTCCTGGGAGAGGAAGACGAGCGCGAGATCGCGCCGGCGGTTGCGAGCGCCCGCGGGCGCGGGATCGATGCCCACGGACCCATGCCGGCAGACACGCTCTTTGGAAGAGCGGTCCTTGAGAACGGACGCCCGGTGCAGCCCGACGGGTTCGACTGCCTCGTCGCGATGTACCACGACCAGGGACTGATCCCGATGAAACTGGCCGAGCCGCACGCGTCGGTCAACGTCACGGTCGGACTGCACGCGCCCGGCTCGGCGCATCGCGGCGTGATCCGTACTTCGCCCGCGCACGGCACCGCGTTCGACATCGCGGGGCGCAACCTCGCGAGCGAGCGGTCGATGCAGAGCGCAATCAGCCTGGCGCTGGAGATGGTCCGTCGCGGGGCGTGAGCCAGCCGAGAAAACGTGCGAGCGCGAGCGTTGGCGGGCTCAGCGGCTGCTCGCGGCGCTCCGCGAACGCGGCGAGTTCGGCGCGGGTGAGCCACGCGGCGTCGGTGTACTCCCAGCGGCCGCCCCCCGCGGCGAAGCAAGGCGTCCTGCGCGGGTCAACAGCGCCCAGTTCCACTTCGAACACGACGTCGAGGCTCCGGGCCAGGTCGTCCACGATCCACGAGCGGGCGACGGGCGCTCGCGCGGCGCTGCCGGTGGCGGGCCACGCCGGGAGGCGCAGACCGAGCTCTTCGCGCGATTCCTCCTGAAGGGCGCTGTAGAGCGCGCTCGCGGGATATTCACGCAAGCCCGGCGGGGGCAGGGCCAGCATCCCGATGTCCACGCCTCCGGCGGGCGCGTTCTCCCACTGACCGGGATAAACCCGGGTGCCGGCGCTGCGCCGGGCGAGCAGGATGCGCTCCGCGCCGGCGGCGTCACGCCCGGTGAGCCAGCCGACGACGCCGAGTTGGCGCACATCGCGTGCAAGAACACTCGCCGTGGCGAGGTGCTTGAACGAGGACGGGCGCACCCGGAGAACGCCCGACGCCGCATCGAAGGCAATGACCTGCAGGATCGGCCCGTCGAAGAGCGCGTCGTTGCCCCGCCTCATCGCGAGCCAGGCGTCTTCGAGCGCGGGATCGGCGGGCGGGGCGGCGCCGGGACGCGGCGGGGGCGTGCGGGCCGAGTTCAACAGGGCGCCCGGAAGGTCATCGAGGACCAGGCGCGGGCCCTGCGCCGGCGCGGCCAGCGCTTCGACACGCACCGGCGCACCGCGGTTCACTTCATGAGCCCCGACAGCCCGGCGAGGTCGCCCAGACCCATCGCCTGCGCTTCGCGCTGCAGCTCGTGCTGAGCGGACTGCTTGGCGCGGTCGAGGGCGTCGTTGGTTGCTTCCGCAATGAAACCCTGGACCAACGCGCGATGTCCGGGATCGCCCATGGCCGAAACCGCGGCGGGCTCGATGTGGACTTCAACCACTCTCATGTCGCCCGAAACGGTCACGCGCACCACCCCGCCGCCCGCGGAGCCGGCGCAGCGCATGTCGGCCAGACGCTGCTTGACGCGATCGCCCGCGGCCTTGAGTGCTTCCTTGTTCTTCATGATGCCGGCGAGCGCGCCGGCCGCCTTGAGTGCGTCAAGCATCGAACGACCTCCGCGTGGGGTGTGCGCCGGGTTCTCCGGCTTCGGCGACGCCGCCGGGCGCGGCACCGACGGGCGCCGCGGGTTCACAGGGCACGGCGTCGAGATCGCCCGGCTCCATCGAGCGCTCGCTCGCGCCGGAAATGACGACGTCGTCGTCGAGGGCGTGGACGCCGGGCGCAGCAAGCGGCGGGGTGCCGTGGACCGCCGCGGCTTCCGCGCGGGCCTTGCGCGACACCGACCACTGCACGAAGAGCAGCAGGACCGCGCCCGCGACGGCGACGCAACCCATGACGACCTGGAGCGGGGTGAGGCGTTCATCGAACAGCAGGTAACTGCCGATCGCGACGCCGAAGGGCTGGATCTGGATCACGCCGCTGGAGACCGCCACGCCGAGGCGCGCGATCGAGATGTAGTAGAAGACGTGCCCGAGGGCGATGCCGATGACCGAACTGAGCAACAGCAACCCGAACTGCGCCGCCGGCAGGTTGAGGGCGCTGCGACCGGCGTCCCAGGGCCGGGCGGCGTCGAGCACGTTGTGCCCGAGCGCGAGCATGAGCACGACCATCACGATCGCGGTGTACTGGCTGATCGCGGCGAAGGCCGTGACGGGGTGGAAGCCGTGCATGAAGCGGCGCACGCCCAGGCCGTAGGAAGCGAAGAGCAGGCCCGAGGCAACGGCGGCGACCACGCCCCAGACCTCGTCGGGCTTGCGCGCCTGTCCGGAGCCGAAGATCGTGCCGCTGATGCCGATGAGGACCATGGCGATGGCGGCCCAGGCTTGCGGGCTCTTGAGCACGCGGCGTTCGGACGGGAAGAGCAGATACGCGCCGATCGCGACGAAGACGATCTGCAGGCGCAGGCCGAAGGTCGCGGTGGTCGGGTCGACGTGATAGAACGACCAGGCGAACGCGATCTGGCCGAGGCTGTTGAAGAGCGCCGGGACGATGCTGGCCCGCCAGAGCCCGGGTGGGAGCTTCCGGCGGCGCGCCGACAGGCCGCCCCAGACCAGCACCGGCGCCCACAGCAGCGCCGAGAAGCCGTAGCGCCAGCCGTTGCTGGTCCAGACATCGATGGAGTGGGAGAAGTGCCGGATGAACAGCGGCACGCTGCACCAGCCCACGAGCGTCAGCACGACCGTCACCACGCCCAGCCACGCGCCCATGTGCGCCGCGCCGCTCCGGCTATTCCCGCTGCTGGTGTTCACGCACGGAACTTCCGGACACAGATCGTGTCGTTCTGTCCCCCGAACCCGAACGAGTTGCTCAGGCATACGTCCACGCCCCCGTGCGGGTTCAGGTCGCGGGCGGCGTTGGGCACGTAGTCCAGATCGCACTCGGGGTCCGGGTCCGCGAGGTTCATCGTCGGCGGCACCCAGCCGGTCTTGATCGCCTGCACGCAGGTGATGAGCTCGACGGCGCCCGCGGCCTGGATGAGGTGGCCGAGCATGCTCTTGACGCTCGAGAACGGCACGCGCGGCGCGAGCGTGCCGAAGACGCCCTTCACCGCCGCCGTCTCGATCGCGTCGTTCTCCTGAGTGCCCGTGCCGTGCGCCGAGATGTAGTGCACGCGCGGGCGCCCGTCGCTGCCCGGCGATTGCGGATCGAGTCCGGCCTGCCGGCAGGCTTCTCGCATCGCCCCCTGCGCGCCCTTGCCGTCCGGCTGGATGTCCGTGATGCGGAAGGCGTCAGCGGTCGAGCCGTAACCGACAACCTCGCACAACGGGCGCGCGCCGCGGGCGAGCGCGTGGTCGAGCGCCTCGAGCACGACGATGCCCGCGCCCTCGCCCATGACAAAGCCGTCGCGCGTCCGCGAGAACGGGCGCGCCGCGTGCTTCGGGTCGTCGCAGCGCCGGCTCATCGCCGTGAGGCGGATGAACCCGGTCATGCCGAGCGGGTGGATCATCGAGTGCGCACCGCCGGCGAACATCACGTCGGCGTCGTTGTGGCGGATGAGCTCGAAGGCCTCACCGACGGCCTGGGTGCCCGCGGCGCAGGCGGTCATGCAGTTGCTGCTGGGTCCGCGGCAGCCGAACTCTTCGGCCAGGTGCGAGCCGGTCAGGTTGGGCTCCTGCTCCACCTCGCGGCGCGGGTTCATGTGCCGGTACGCGGCGCGGGCCCACGCCGGCGCGTCGAGCCGGTTCTCACCGTCGATCCACCCGGCCAGGTTCGTCCGCGCGTAGTTGGCGAAGTCGAGCTCGCCCTCGCCCGCGCCCAGGTACACGCCGAAACGCCGACGCGAGAGTTTGCCCTGCGAGGCCCACGGGCCCAGTCCGGCCTGGTCCCAGGCCTGCTTCGCCGCGGCGAGCGCGTACTGAGTGGAAGAGCCGGCGTCGGCGTGGGCCGCGGTGCGCTCGCCCAGGGCCTTGCGGAGATCGAACCCCCGGACCTCGGCGGCGAAGTCGGTCTTGAACGTCGTGGCGTCGAAGTGCGTGACGCGATCGACCCCCGACTCGCCCTTGAGCAGGCGTTGCCAGACGCTGTCGACGTTGTGCCCCAGGGGGGTGATCCATCCCGTGCCCGTGATGACGACTCGGCGCGTGCTCAAGGCGGACTCCTTGAGGCATTATTCGCACGCGCCACGGGGCACGGAACGCCCGCCGCGCCGGTCGCGCCGGCACGCCCGTCGATGCGGAAAGACGCGCTCAGGCGGCGGACTTGAGGATCGGCGGAGAGACGGGGGCTTGCGGGGCGTCGGCGGCGCCCGGGTCGGTGCGGCGGGAGCAATCGACCAGCGCCCCCAGCGAGCGCGCCGCGAGCATCATGTCTTCCGCCTGGCGTGTCGCCTGCTCGATGCAGGACTGCAGCAGCAGCACGCGCCCCTCGCTCCTGCCGAGCGCTTCGCGCACCTCCGCCGCGGCCTGGCGGGCGCTCGCGTCGAGCGTCCCCCACTGCTCGCGCGCGGTCGCCAGCGCCTGCCGCGCCTGGTCGCCCGATTTCCGGAGTTCGTGGAGCGTGCCC
>CALMQD010000329.1 GCA_937871415.1 uncultured Phycisphaerales bacterium
CCACGCGCCGATCGATCCTCGAGATGCTCGGGAGAGAGCCCGGTTCGTCCGGGCAGGGCGGTGTCCCTGCGGGGCGCATCGCCGGGGCGTTCAAAGTGTCCAGGCCGGCCATTTCCCGGCACCTGCGCGTGCTGCGGGAATCGGGTGTCGTCGTCGAGCATCGGGCCGGCCGGCGCAGGCTGTACCAACTGGCCCCCGAGGCACTGCGGGAAGTCGACGAGTGGCTGGTCGGGTTGCGGCTGGCGTGGGCCGCGCGGCTGATCGACCTCAAAGAACATCTGGAACAGGACGTCCGGTCCACGGCGACCGCGCCCTCTCCGCCTCGCACACGGAAGGAGTTGGACCATGACCAGGCCTGAGCCGGAGCACTTGAAGTTCGAACGAACGTTTCGCATGCCGGGGATCGAGGCGGATCGCCTGTTCGAAGCCTTGACCGAGCCTCGGCACGTGCAAGTCTGGCTTGCCTCGGGCGTTCGGATCGAACCGAAGATCGGCGGCCCGTATGCGTTCTGGGGACCGTCGGTTCCGTTCTGTCCCAGCGAGCGCGAGGCGACGCAGCGGGTGACGGAGGTCGGGGAGCGGTCCATCGCGTTCAGGTGGCGGTGGAGGGCGTTGGACTCGCTCGTCCGCCTTTGCGCTGCTCCGGCATCGGGCGGCGCGGAACTGCGGATTGTGCACGAGGGAACCGGACGGCTGGTGGAACGAGAGCGGGCCTCGGTCTGGTTCGTGACCGACTTCTGGCGACTGGCCTGCGGCAACCTGCACCAGTACTTGCGGACGGGCGAGCCCGCGATCATGCCGGACTTCACCGATCCCCATTCCGGCGTGCTGTTGAGCGTGGTGATCGAAGCGCCCGCTTCCAGGGTCTTTGAGTCCCTCACCGAACCAGGCGTCATGGACCGATGGATCTCCATGAAGGCGCGGGTCGAACCGCGCGTCGGCGGCGTCTACGCGTACGGCTGGGTCATGGAAGATGGACACGGGAGGTCCGAAGAGGTCGGGCCGCAGCGGATCCGGAGGATGGAGCGGGACCGGTTGCTCGTGACGGATTGGCATTACTCGGCCGACGGGCGGGTGTCGGAGGTGGAGTGGCGGCTGGAGCCCTTGGGCGAGAGCCGGACGCGTCTGACGCTGCGCCATGAAGGGATGCGGGACGAGGCCGACAACCGCGCCGGCTATCGCGGCGGGTGGACGTCGTTTCTGGTGGAACTCAAGATCTTCCTCGAAACCGGCGTTGTCGAGCGAACGCCCGTCTGAATCGTGGTGCGGCGGGTGTCGGGCCGCCGGTTGTCGGTCCTCGACATCGCCCGCGAGCGGGTGATATGCTCTGCGCGATGGTCAAGGACTCGACACACGCACGGACGCCGCGCCAGGCGGCGCTATGGATGTTCATGCTCGCTCTGGCGGCGTGGCTGACTCTGCCCGCGGCGGCGCGCGCGCAGTACAACGAATACAAACTCGGACCGGACGGGCAATGGGTGCAGACCGGGGCCGCGGACCCGGACTCGCCTCAGGCGGTGCTGGCCCAGGCCCGGCGCGACCTGGCGGAGGACCGTCCGGAGCAGGCCCGCACGGTGCTGACGACCTGGATCAATCAGTACGAGCGCACCGGGTCGGAGTACCTGCCCGAGGCGCTGCAACTCCGGGGCGATGCGCTCACGCTCATGGGCAACGAGTACGACGCGCTCTACGACTACGAGCGGGTCATCAAGGAGTTTACGGGCTCGGGGGCGTACGTCACGTGCGTCGAGCGCGAGCTCGACATCGGCGTGAGGTACGTGAACAACTACAAGCGCAAGTTCTTCGGGATGCGCATCCTGAACTCCGAAGACGTGGGCGAAGAGCTGCTCATCCGCGTGCAGGAGCGCATGCCGGGTTCGCGCCTGGGCGAGCGCGCGGGCATCGAGCTCGCGGACTACTACTACCGCACGCACGACCTGAGCCTCGCGACCGAGGCGTACGACCTGTTCCTGAAGAACTATCCCAGTTCGCAGTACCGCATGAAGGCGATGCAGCGTCGGGTGTACGCGACCATCGCCCGCTACAAGGGGCCGCGGTACGACGGTTCGGCGCTGCTGGACTCGGTCGTCCTCATCCGTCGCTTCCGGAACCAGTATCCGGCGCAGGCATCCCAGGGAGGGCTGGACGACGCGCTGCTGGCCCGGATCGATGAATCCATCGCGGCCGAGATGTACGAATCCGCCCGGTGGTATCTCAAGCAGGGCGACGAGCCTTCGGCCCGGTACCTGTTGCAGCGACTGGTGCGGGAGCGGCCGCGCACGGCCGCGGCCGGCCAGGCATACGACTTCATGAAGTCCCGAGGATGGTTGGAAGAGTCCGGGGCGGACGGGGTCAAGGATGATTCGAGCGGGGCGCAGACGCCCGGATCAGACGCCGGCAGCGGCACGACATCGGGCGAGGGGCACGCCGCCGATCACGGGAGTGCGGCGCCCGGCGAGCAGGAGACCTCCAAGTGAAGGGCCGGTTCTTCGCGACAGTGCGAGCGTGTTTGCTGTGCGGAGCCATCGCCGTGGTGGGTGCGTGTTCTTCGGACCATACGAAGGGCTACGCCGTCGGCACGGGCTCGGCTTTCAGCCGCGACATCCGGACGGTGCACGTGCCGATCTTCCAGAACGAAACGTACGCGAAGGGGCTCGAGTTTGAACTGACGGACGCGGTGATCAAGGAGATTCAACGGACGACGCCGTGGAAGGTCACATCGAGCGGCAACGCCGACACGCTTCTCGAAGCGACGATCACCGACGCCGACCTGCAACGCCTGACGACCCAGCGCGACAGCGGCCTGACGCAGGAGCAAGCCGTGAGCGTGACGGTGTCGTTCAACTGGCGTGACACGCGCTCCGGCAAGACGCTGGTCGGGCGCGAGAAGTTCACGGCCTCGGACACCTTCATCCCGGCGTACCCGGTGCGGGAACGGATCGAGGTCGGCGAGACCGGCGCTATCCAGAAGATGGCCCGTGACATGGTGGCTGAACTTCGATCGAGTTGGTAAAGACTGAGCTCGGGCCATTGCCAAAGTGGCAGCCGCCGGCGAGTTACCTGCGAGCCCGGGCGACTCCGGACTCGCGGAGTGGGTTTGTCCGGCTGGTTTTCGCGGGGTTCGTGGGGCTTACCCCCCTACTCTCGATTGTCCGATACACCCGGTGTGCGGCGCGCGTTTCGCCGCACCGGGCGCTGAGAGCTCTGCGCTGGATTCCAACGCCGGGCGGTCGAGCGGAAATGCTGCTCCGGCGATCCCCGGCGGGGCCCGGCCCGTATAACAAACGCCGTTCGACACGATCCTCGACGATTGCCGATCGACAGACCGCCCATGAAATCCACCATGCCGAACAACGCGGAACTGCTCGTTCTCCCGCACGCGGGCCACGACAACAAGCCGACGCCCGGCGGGCAGCGCCCCCAGCGTCCGGGTGATTCCAAGGAGCCCGCACCGGGCCAGGGCGGTCCGAACGGACGCAGCCAGGCGCCGCGCGTCTTTTCCGTCATGTCGCTGCTCGCGATCGTCCTGCTGGTCGTGCTGATCATGACCAGCGTGGCCGGCCAGAGCCGAAGCGTGAGTTCCTGGCAGGAGTTCAAGGCGATCTACAAGCAGGGCGACGTGACCAAGGGGTCGATCGTCCTTCGCGACAACGCTGTTACGGCCCGGGCCCGGAACCTTCCCGGAACGGACGGTTCGGAGCGCTCGATCGCCTTCGCGATCAACGGCAACTCGCGTGAGTTCTACGTCAAGGAACTCAACGACCTGACCGGGGGCGACTTCCGGGAAGCGCCGTCGACGCTCTGGCAGCAGATCCTGATCTCGATCATCCCCTTTGTCCTGCTCATCGGCTTCGTGTGGTTCCTCATCTCGCGCGGGCTGCGGGGCGCCGGGGGCGGGCCCGGGGGAATGCTCGGCTCGTTCGGCAAGTCACGCCACCGCATGCTGTCGAAAGAGATGACGAACGTCACCTTCGCCGACGTCGCGGGGATTGACGAGGCCAAGGACGAGGTCCGGGAGATCATCGAGTTCCTGAAGAACCCCAAGCGGTTCATGAAGCTCGGCGGGCGCATCCCGCGCGGCGTGCTGCTCATCGGTGAGCCCGGGTGCGGCAAGACGCTCCTCGCCAAGGCGATCGCCGGGGAAGCCGACGTGCCCTTCTTCTCGATCTCCGGCTCGGATTTCGTCGAGATGTTCGTCGGTGTGGGCGCCTCGCGCGTGCGAGACCTCTTCAAGCAGGCCAAGGAATCGGCCCCCTGCATCATCTTCCTCGACGAGATCGACGCCGTCGGCCGTCGGCGCGGCGGCGGCTTCACCACCGGCGGGCACGACGAGCGCGAGCAGACGCTCAACGCGATCCTGGTCGAGATGGACGGGTTCAACTCGGCGGACGGCGTGATCGTCGTCGCGGCGACCAACCGCGCAGACGTGCTCGACCCCGCGCTCACGCGCCCCGGTCGCTTCGACCGCCAGATCATCGTGCCGCGCCCGGACGTGAAGGGGCGGTTGGAGATCCTGCGGGTCCACGCGAACAAGGTGAAGCTCGGCCCGAGCGTGGACCTCGAGAAGGTTGCGCGGGCGACGCCGATGTTCTCCGGCGCGGACCTGGCGGCGCTCATCAACGAGGCCGCGATCGCCGCGACGCTCCACAACAAGGACTTTGTCGAGCAGGAGGATCTGGAGGAAGCGCGGGACAAGGTGCGCTGGGGGCGCTCGCGCAAGAGCCGCGTCCGCGAGAAGGACGAGAACCGGCTGGTGGCCTATCACGAGGCGGGGCACGCGGTGCTTCAGGTGCTCCTGCCCGACGCCGACCCGCTGCACAAGGTCACGATCATCCCGCGCGGCGACATGGGCGGCGCGACCTTCAGCCTGCCGGCCAAGGACCGCATGGGGTACGGGCTCAAGTGGCTGAACGCGACGCTGCGGATGGCTTGCGGCGGGCGGATCGCCGAGACCAAGGCGATGGGCGATGTCTCGTCCGGCGCTTCGGGCGATATCTCGCAGGTCACGCAGATCGCTCGCGCGATGGTGCTGGACTGGGGCATGTCGCAGAAGCTCGGCTTCGTGCGGTACTCGGGCGCCGACACACGCGAGATGTTCCTGCCGGAGAAGGACTACTCCGACGAGACCGCCCGGATCATCGACGAGGAGATCAAACGCATCGTCGATGAGGCGTACCGCGACGCGGAGCGGCTGATCGAGGCCAACTGGGACAAGGTGGTCGCCGTCGCGGAGGCGCTGATCAAGCACGAAACGCTCTCGGCGGACGAGGTGTTCAGGCTGGTCCGGGGCGAGCAGCTCAGCAAGCCGTCCATCTCCGACCTGCTCGCGGCCGAGGCCAAGCGCGATTCGGCGCCCAGCAAGCCGGCATCGGGCTCGCCCAGCACGGATCCGGAGTTGCCGCCGGGTGTGCTGCCGCGACCGGCGTAGGTCGAGCGACGTCTCAAAGTCGAACGAAATCCGATGGTTCCGCCACCCCGACGCACACGGCACGCACGCAGCCGGCGGGTATTGGTCTGGGAGGTCCGTCTCGCCGCGGGCGTGGTCGGGTGTCGCTTCTTGGCCGGGTCCCACGGGCTCAACGCCAGGGGCGCCCCGTGCGGCCTTGAGCCGACGGGCGGTTCGCGATGGTTGGGGCTTCGCAGCCCATCGCGGCGGCCCCACCCCGGTCGATCGCGAGAAGGGTGTTCACATCAACAGAGGTGATGACAGAAGACTTGCTGATTGATTGGAATCATGCAATGGTCGATGCGATAGTTGCTCCAGACGGATCGAACGCACGCCTGTCCGGAGCCGCAACATGACGCAGTCCAACCCGTTCAACGCCCGCAAGACGCTCGAGGTCGCCGGGAAGAAGTACACGTACTACTCGCTCGCCGAGCTTGGGCGCCAGAAGACCGGGCAGATCGACCAGATGCCCTTCTCCATCCGCGTGCTGCTGGAGTCGATGCTGCGCAACGTCGACGGCTTCGTAGTGACGGCGGACGACGTGGCGGGGATGGCGGCCTATGACGCCAAGAAGCCGACAAGCGACGAGATCCCGTTCATGCCCGGGCGCGTGGTGCTCCAGGACTTCACGGGTGTGCCGTGCGTGGTGGACCTGGCCGCGATGCGCGGGGCGATGAAGGCGCTGGGCGGCGATCCGAACGCGATCAACCCGCTCGTGCCGTGCGACCTGGTCATCGACCACTCGGTGCAGGTGGACGCCTTCGGCACGGGCCAGGCGCTGACGATCAACGCCCAGAAGGAGTTTGAGCGCAACACCGAGCGGTACGAGTTCCTCAAGTGGGGCCAGCAGTCGCTCCGCAACTTCCGGTGCGTGCCGCCGGCGACGGGCATCGTTCACCAGGTGAACCTGGAATACCTCTCGCCGGGCGTGCTGAGCAAGGACGTGGGCGGCGAGACGGTGCTGTACCCCGACTCGCGCGGGGCGTGTGGACGCGGCAGCTCCCGGGCGGCGAAACCGTCGCCTACCCCGACACCTGCGTCGGCACCGACAGCCACACGACCATGATCAACGGCCTGGGCGTGGTGGGCTGGGGCGTGGGCGGCATCGAGGCTGAGGCCGTGATGCTCGGCCAGCCGTACTACATGCTGCCGCCGGAAGTCATCGGTTTCAAACTGACCGGCAAACTGCCCGAGGGCGCGACGGCGACGGATCTGGTGCTGACCGTCACGCAGATCCTCCGAAAGAAGGGAGTGGTCGAGAAGTTCGTCGAGTTCTTCGGGCCGGGCATGGCGGCCCTCTCGGTGCCCGATCGCGCGACGATCGCGAACATGGCGCCCGAGTACGGCGCCACCGTCGGCTTCTTCCCGATCGACGTCAAGACGATCGAATACCTGAAGTTCACCGGGCGCGAGGCACAGGCCGCGATCACCGAGGCCTACGCCAAGGCCAACATGCTGTGGCACGACGAGAAGACGCCCCAGCCGCGGTTCACCGACGTGCTGGAACTGGACCTCTCCACGGTTCAGCCTTCGCTGGCCGGCCCCAAGCGTCCGCAGGACCGGGTCGAACTCAAGAACGTCAAGAGCGAGTTCGCCAAGTCGCTCACCGCCCCGATGGGCAACTCGGGCTTCGGACTGGCGCCGGACCAGCTCAACGCAACCGGCACTGTCACATGCCGCAGCGGCAACCCGCGCAAACTGACGCACGGGGCGGTGGTCATCGCGGCCATCACGTCGTGCACGAACACCAGCAACCCGGACGTGCTCATCGCCGCGGGTCTGGTTGCCCGCAAGGCGCGGGCGCTGGGGCTCCGCCAGCGGTCCTGGGTCAAGACCAGCCTCGCCCCGGGCTCCCGGGTTGTGACCGACTACCTCGACAAGGCGGGGCTCACGGCCGATCTCGACGCCCTGGGCTTCAACACAGTCGGCTACGGCTGCACGACCTGCATCGGCAACTCGGGCCCGCTGCCCGAGGAGGTCGAGGCGGCGATCAAGGAGGGCGATCTGGTCGCGGCGAGCGTGCTCAGCGGCAACCGGAACTTCGAGGGGCGCGTGCACCCGAGCGTGAAGGCGAACTACCTCGCCAGCCCGCCGCTGTGCGTGGCCTACGCCATCGCCGGCTCGGTGGCGATCGACCTTGCGACGGAGCCTCTGGCGACGCCGCCGGACGGT
>CALMQD010000330.1 GCA_937871415.1 uncultured Phycisphaerales bacterium
CGGCCCTCGCCGGGGTTCAAGACGTCTCCCGCATCTGCTCGCGCATCGCCCTCGCCCGGGCGACGCCGCGCGACTTGGTCGCCCTGGGCCGCTCGTTGGCGCAGGTGCAGGCCCTCCGCGCCGCGGTCGAGAATGCCCCGGCGCTCACCGCCCAGCGTGAATCCCTCGCCGGCGTCGAGGCCGCGCTCGCGCCCCTCGCCGCCGAGATCGCCCGCGCCTGCGTCGATTCTCCGCCGCCCCACCTCCGCGAGGGCGGCCTGATCCGCGACGGCGTCGACGCCGAACTCGACCAGGCCCGCCTGCTCCGCACCGACGCGGGCGCCTGGATGGCCGAGTACCAGGCCCGCCTCATCCACGAGCACGACCTCCCCAGCCTCAAGGTCGGGTTCAACAAGATCTTCGGCTACTACATCGAACTCCCCGCGGCCCAGGCGCGCCGCGCGCCCGACGCCTTCTCGCGCAAGCAGACGCTCAAGAACGCCGAGCGTTACATCACCCCCGAACTCCGCGAGTTCGAGTCCAGGGTGACCACCGCCGAGGCCCGCGCCCTGCAGCGCGAGCAGGCCCTCTTCGACGATCTCTGCGCGCGTTGCGCACACGCCGTCCGCTCCATCCACGTCTTCGCCGACGCCTGCGCCGAACTCGACGTGCTCCTCTGCTTCGCCGACAAGGCGGTCAAGCGGTCGTGGATCGCGCCCCGCATCGTCCCCGAGCCCGCGCTGCGCATCGAGCAGGGACGCCACCCCGTGCTCGACGAGATCCTCGAGAACAACTTCGTCCCCAACGACCTCTCCCTCGGCGCGCTCGCCGAGAGTGCTTCCGCCGGCGCCCCCGCCGACTCCGCGCCCCTCGCCCTCATCACCGGCCCCAACATGGCCGGCAAGAGCACCTTCATCCGCCAGACCGCGCTGCTCGTGCTGCTCGCGCACTGCGGCTGCTTCGTGCCCGCTTCCGCCGCCACCATCGGCCTCACCGACCGCATCTTCACCCGCGTCGGCGCCGACGACGCCCTCCACGCCGGCCAATCGACCTTCATGGTCGAGATGATCGAAACCGCTCGCATCCTCCACCACGCCACCCCGCGATCCCTCGTCGTGCTCGACGAGATCGGGCGCGGCACGAGCACGCTCGACGGCCTGAGCCTCGCCTGGGCCATCGCCGAAACCCTCGCCGGCGCGTCCGGCGTGCCGGCCGCGTCCACGCCGCGCACGCTCTTCGCCACGCATTACCACGAACTGACCGACCTCGAGGAACTCCTGCCCGGACGCGTGCGCAACCTGCAAGTCGCCGTGCGCGAGTGGGGCGACGACGTGGTCTTCCTGCACCGCATCCTCCCCGGACGCGCCGACCAGAGTTACGGCATCCACGTCGCCAAACTCGCGGGCCTGCCGGCGCAGACCGTCGCCCGCGCCCGCGAAGTGCTCGACAGCCTCGCGGTCCACCACGCCCTCGCCCCCGCCGCCGACGGACCCACCGGCAAGGCCCGCGCCCCCGGTCGAACCCCGTCTCCCGATGCCGCGCTCCGCTTGGGTCCGGGCGCTGGCCCGGCCCCCAACTCCCCACCCGACGGCCAACTCACGCTCTTCACGCAGTTCGTCCAGCATCCCGCGGTCGACGCCCTGAAGGAACTCAAACTCGAGGCCCTCACGCCCCTCCAGGCCTTCGACGAACTGCGCCGGGTCAAGGGGGTCGCCGAGGGCGCCCCGTCCTCGCCCCCCGGCACGCGCCCCTGACCCGCGTCGACAACCGTTGCCAGTCCAAAGCACGCCATCCTCGGCGTGCAAGCCGCTTTTTTTCGGACTCGGTGCAAAACGGGGGAACTTCCGCCGCGCCCACGACGAATGTACAGAGGCAGGGAGTTTGTTGAGGCCTCTCAGGGTTCCTCGCGGACCAGAGAGCCCGCTCGACAGTAAAGCCCCATCGACTCGGGGCCGTCGAAGTGGGGGTCAGCGCCCGGGGGCGAGGGGGGGGGTCTCAATCGGACTTGGGGGAGGGGTGTTCAACCATGGTCGCCCGTGGGTAGGCGTTCGATGGACGCCGACCTACAACACCCGTCCGAGCCTCCTCGGACGGGTTTTTTCGCAGCACACCCGGGGGTGAGCGCGGAGGCGCACGCCCGGTCGCGTACGATGTCCTGTGCAGTCGCGTTTCGACGTCATCGTGATCGGCGGCGGGCACGCGGGCGTCGAAGCCGCGTGGGCCGCGGCCAATCTCCTCGCCGGGCGCGAGGGGGGAAGGAGTAGGGGAGGGGGGGAAGGGCGCACTGCCTCGGCCCCGCCCGTCGCCCTCGTCACGCTCGACCCCTCCAAGATCGGCGTCATGTCCTGCAACCCCGCCATCGGCGGCCTGGCCAAGGGGCAGATCGTCCGCGAGATCGACGCGATGGGCGGCGTCATGGGCCTCGCCGCCGACGCCTCCGGCATCCAGTTCAAGGTCCTCAACACCTCCAAGGGTCCCGCGGTGCACGGCCCGCGCGCCCAGTGCGACAAGCACGCCTACGCCCGCGCGGTGCAAGCGCTCATCGCCTCGCGCCCCGACATCGCCGTGATCGGCGGCTCGGTCGAGCGCCTCGTCGTCGAAAGCGGCACGATCGCGGGCGTCATCGTCACGAGTACAGAGGGCCACAGCCTCGCCCTCGCCGCGCCCGCTGTCGTGCTCACCACCGGCACGTTCATGCGCGGGCTCATGCACACCGGCGAGAGCCAGACGCCCGGCGGGCGGTTCGGTGAAGCCGCCGCCGTCGGCATCTCCGGCGCGCTCAAGGACCTCGGCTTCGAACTCGGCCGTCTCAAGACCGGCACGCCACCGCGCCTCAAGCAGGGCACCATCGACTGGGAGAACCTCGCCCCCGCCCCCGGCGATGAGCGCCCCGTGCCCTTCTCCGATCTTACCGGTCTCGCGTCCCTGGGCCTGCTCGCGGAAGTGCCGGGCGCGCCCGAAGCGCCGTCGCTCGCGCGCTTCCCCGTCCTCCGCCAGGTCGAGTGCCGCATCACGCACACGAGCGCCCAGGTGCACGACCTCATCCGCGCCAACCTGCACCGCGCGCCGATGTACTCCGGCCAGATCGAGAGCGTCGGCCCGCGATATTGCCCGAGCATCGAGGACAAGGTCGTGCGCTTCGCCGACAAGGAATCGCACCAGGTCTTCCTCGAGCCCGAGAGCCTCGCCGACGACTGGGTCTACTGCAACGGCGTCTCCACGAGCCTCCCCGCCGACGTGCAGGACCGGATCATCCGCGCCCTGCCCGGCTGCGAGCGCGCCCACATCTACCGCTACGGCTACGCCGTCGAGTACGACATGGTCCCGCCGCACCAGATCGGCGCGCACGCAATGACCAAGCGCGTCGCGGGCCTCTTCCTCGCGGGCCAGATCAACGGCACCAGCGGCTACGAAGAGGCCGCGGGCCAGGGCCTCGTCGCGGGCATCAACGCCGCGCGGTTCGCGCTTTCCGAGGACCTCCTCACGCTCGGGCGCGAGTCGTCGTACATCGGCGTCATGATGGACGACCTGGTGACCAAGACGCCCACCGAGCCGTACCGCATGTTCACCAGCCGCGCCGAGCACCGCCTGCTCCTGCGTGCCGACAACGCCGCCGAGCGTCTGACCCCGCTCGCCGAGAGCCTGGGCCTGCTCGACGCGACCGTGCTCGGCCAAGCCCGCAAGCACCTCGACGCGCTCCGCCGCTCGCACCAGCAGTCCTGGCACGCCTTCATCGATCGCGCCCGCACCGACAACGGCCCCGTCCGCGACCTCATCCGCCGTCCCGATTTCGGCCCCGAACTCCTGGAATCTCTCCTCGCCTCCGAGCCCGGCCTGCACCCTCCCGCCCGCGCGCCCGGCTCATGGCTCACCATGGTCCTCGCCGACCGGCAGTACGAGGCGTACGTCCAGCGTCAGCGCGCCGAGATCCGCCGCCAGGAGTCCATGGAGCGCCGCCGGATCCCCGCCGCGATCCTCGATCCCGCCCACGCCGCGCTCGACTCGCTCCGCACCGAAGCACGCCAGGCACTCCGGCGTTTCCGGCCCGAAACCTTCGGCCAGGCCGGGCGCCTCGAGGGCGTCACGCCCGCCGACCTCACACTCCTGGCCGTGCTCATCCGCAAGCACCAGGACGGGCCCCTCCAGGGCGTCGCCATGGACGCCTGACCGCTCGCCGCGGCGCGCCCGCGCGTTCCCCGGGTCCCGCTGTTCGCTCCCGCCCCGCCTCGGTACCATCCCCGCGATGCACGATCTCCTCTGGCTCCTCGCCGAGGGCGGCCCGAACCGCAAGGTTCTCGACGTTCTCTACCTCCTGGCCGCCGCGGCGGTGGTCGCCGTCGGTTCCCGGCGACTCCGACTCCCGACCATCCCCGGCTACCTCATCGTCGGCGCGATCGTCGGCCCCCACGCCCTCAAGATCGTCGGCACCGACGAGAGCATCCAGGAGATCGGCGAACTCGCCATCATCCTGCTCATGTTCACCATCGGGATGCACATGGACCTCGACGGCATCCGGTCGGGCATGGTCCGCATCCTCTCCGTCGGCCTGATCAGCACGTTCCTGGTCGTCGGCGTCGGCGTCCCCGTCGGCATGGCCTTCGGCCTCTCCGCCCCCGTCGCCCTCACGATCGCCATGGCCCTCTCGATGAGTTCCACCGCCGTCGCCCTGGGCGTCCTCAACCAGCGGCGCGAGATGCACCTCCTGCACGGACGCCTCGCCGTCGGCATCGAACTCGTCCAGGATCTGCTGAGCGTCGCCGTCCTGGGCTCGCTCCCCGCCATCGCCGTTTGGGCCGGCGCCAAGGGCGTCGGCATCGACCACGATCAGGTCCAGGTGCTCCACGAAACAGGCCTCTCCCACGCCATCGAGGTGCTCTCGAACGGGCTGCTCAAGTTCGGCGGCCTGGGCGTCTTCCTCGCGCTCGCCCGCTACGTGCTCCCGCGCCTGCTGAAGGAAGCCAGCCACGGCGGGGGCGCCGAACAACTCCTGGTCGTCTCCGCCGCCGTCGCGCTCGGCGCCGCTGGCCTCACCTGGACCCTCGGCTTCGGCCCGGTCCTGGGCGCGTTCCTCGCGGGCTTCATGCTCGCCGCCACCCCCTTCCGCTACCAGCTCGCCGGCCAGCTCTCCCCGCTCCGCGACCTCTTCATGGCCGTCTTCTTCACCAGCGTCGGCATGACCATGGACCTGGGCCAGGTCACCAACTCCTGGTGGATCATCCTCATCGGGCTCGCCGTGCTGCTGGTCGTGAAGACCGCCGCGATCGGTTTCACCACCTGGGCCTGCGGCGCAACCGCCGCCGTCAGCGCATCGGTCGCGTTCCTCCTGGGCCAGGCCGGCGAGTTCAGCCTCGTGGTCTTCGGCGAGGCCGCCAAGCAGGGCATCCTCTCTTCCGAAATCCAGGGCATCGTGATCGCCATCACGGTCCTCTCGCTCGTCGTCGCCTCGCCCTGGTACGACCTCGCTTCCCGTTTGCACAAGCGGCTCCAGCGAATCCCCACCGCCCGCTGGGTCGCCACGCACACGCTCCGCGACCACTTCCACCTCGGCCAGGGCCGGCCCCCGACCGCACCGGAAATCGCCACCGCCGTGCTCCCGGGCAGCGGCGGCGTCGCCGGCCCACGGGCGCGCGCCGCCGGCCACGAGCCTTCCCACACCGACCACGA
>CALMQD010000331.1 GCA_937871415.1 uncultured Phycisphaerales bacterium
CCTGGGTGGACAACTCGGCGCGGACCCAGCAGCCGGCGCCCCAGCCCGCTCCGGCCCCGGCCAAGAAGGAAGAGCCCCGTCGAATCTTCGGCGGTTGTGGTTCCTACTCGCCGCCGGTCGCCCCGGGCATGACCGTCAGCCAGATGGCCTTCCCGACGGGCAGCACGTCGACGAGCGCGATCGTGGTGCACCAGGTCATGCCGCGCGAGGTGCGCCTGGGCAAGAACTATGACTACGAACTGCACGTCTCGAACCTGACCGAAGGAACGCTGCAGAACGTCATCGTCATGCTCGAAGACACCGCGAACCAGACGATCGTTTCGTCGGTCCCGGCCTCGTCCAAGGGCTCGGGCGGCGGCACCCAGTGGCTCATCGGCGACCTCGACGGCTGCAAGACGCAGGTCATCCGTGTCACCGCCAAGGCCGACAAGGGCGGAACCTCCAGCAACTGCATCAGCGTTTCCTACAACAACGCGATGTGCGCGGCGACGAACGTCGTCGAGCCCGCACTGGCCATCACCAAGTCGGCCCCGGCCGAAGCGATGATGTGCGACAACATCGTCATGAAGCTCGAGGTCAAGAACACCGGCTCCGCCACGCTGACGAACGTCCGCGTGAAGGACAACCTGCCGTCGGGCATGACGACCGTCGACAATCAGGCGAACGTCGACAAGGTCATCGGCACGCTCAACCCCGGCCAGGCGATGCTCGTCACGATCAACGCCAAGGCGGCGAAGACCGGCTCGTACGAGAACGCCGCGACCGCGACCGCCGACGGCGACATCACCGCCAACTCGAACAAGACCGTCACGGTCGTGAAGCAGCCGACGCTGGCGATCGAGGCCAAGTGCGGCGGCAACATCCTGATCGGGCGCAACTCGAACTGCACCTTCATCGTCAAGAACACCGGCAACGCCGTCGCCGCGAACACCATGGTGACCGCCAACGTGCCCGCGGGCACCTCGTTCGTCTCGGCCGACATGGGCGGCAAGGCGGCGGGCAACAAGGTTTCCTGGAACGTCGGCAACCTCAACCCGGGCGAGAGCAAGACGGTCGTGATGGCGGTCAAGAGCTCCGGCGCGGGCGAGATCCGTTGCGAGGCCTCGGCCTCGGCGGTCTGCGCCTCGCAGGTCTCGGCCAACTGCTCGTCCAAGGTCGAGGGCACGCCGGACATCGGCACCTCGGTCGACGACGATGACGGCGTCGTGCTCGTCGGCGACCCGCACGTCTACAACCTGACCGTCATGAACCAGGGCCAGGTCAACCTGACCAACGTCAAGATGACCTTCAAGCTCGCCGACTCGCTCATGTACGTCTCGGCGACGCAGGCCCCGGGCAAGACCGACGGCAAACTGCTGACCTTCGACTTCGGCAACATGGCCCCCGGCGCTCGCAAGACGATCAAGGTCACCGTCAAGGCCGACAAGGCGGGCGACGTCCTGGTCATCGGCGAGACCACCAGCGACCAGACCAAGTTCCCGGTCCGCGACGACGAGTACACCAGCTTCGTCGCTCCGTAAGACTCTCGCAACCGGTCTGAAACACGCTTGAATCCCAGGCCCCGGGCGCTCTGCCCGGGGCCTTTTTCATTCCCCGCGACTCGGCGCGCGGCGGCCGCAGGGCACCGCACGCCGCGGCCCAACGCGGCGACTCGAACACGTTCTCCGTCTCTCGTTTGGATCAGCCTTCCGCGCGGCGCGCGCCCACCACCACCCGCGGCAAGCCTTCCAGATCGTGCACGACGCGGCATGTCTCCGCGCTCATGAGCGGGTGCGAACGCACCAACTCCAAAACTTGCTGCGCCGTCGACGCCGCGGTCTCGAGCACCAACAAACCCTCAGCGCGGATCAGCCGCGGCCCGTCGTCCACGATCCGGCGCAGGAAGTCCATCCCGTCCACGCCGCCCCGCAGCGCCGTTTCCGGCTCGTAGTTCCGAACATTCGGCGGAACCTCCGCCCACTCGCTGTCCGGGATGTAGGGCGGATTGCTGACGAGGTAGTGGAAACCGTCCCGCCCGTCGTGGGCCGCGGGGGCGCTGGGGTGCTCGAAGAGCGGCCCGAGCAGATCGCCCGGCAGGAGTTCCAGCCGGTCGCCGACCCGGTGGCGCGCCGCGTTCTTCCCCGCCACGTCGAGCGCCTCGGGCGAGATGTCCGTTGCGATGGCGGTCGCGCCCGGCAGGTTCTTGAGCAGCGCGATCGCGATGCACCCCGAGCCCGTGCAGACGTCGGCGATGCGCACGCCCTCACCGAGATTCCCGCGCCGCGCGCCCGGCGACGACGGCGACACGGCCGGCTCGTCGTTCCCGACGCCCATCATCCCCGCCGAGCCCGCTCCCACGCCCATCCGCGCACGCACGTTCAGCAGCACCTGCTCCACGACCGCCTCGGTGCTGGGGCGCGGGACGAGCACCGCCTTCGACACGTGAAACCCCAATCCGAAAAACCAACGCTCGCCCACGAGGTAGTCGATCGGCTCATCCTTCAGCGCCCGTCCCACGAGGTCGCGCAGGGTCTGACGCTCCAGCGGCGTCGCGGGTCGGTCGGCCTCCATGTACAACCGGAGGCGCTCGCACCCCAGCACGTGCGCCACGAGCATCTCCGCCTGAAGCCTGGGCGATTCCAGCCCCTTGCGGGTGAACGCTTCGTTGATCCACCCCAGGAGGCGCTTGGTGGTCCAGGGTTGTTCCTGCTCAGAGACAGTCACGACCGCGGAGTGTAACGCGCCCTTCGGCTCACGGCATCTCTCGCAGAAGCGCACGCACCGGGCTTGCGTCGCAGCCCATGAGCCGCAGCGGCGGCGCGATCAACTCGTAGATCCGCCCCGAGCCCGCGGGCGCCTCGGCGAGGTCCAGCCCCTCCAGGATCGCGATCCCGCGCCGGAAGATCGCCTTGTGCGCGGGAAGCTCCTTGGATTCCTGCGGGTCGACGCTGGGCGTGTCGATGCCGATGGTGATGACCCCGCGGTCGGCGAGCGCGTCGACCAGCGCGGGCTCGATCCCCGCAAAGTCGGCGTTCCAGCCGTAGAAACCGCGGAAAGACCCGGTCCGCAGAAGCACCCGCGGCGACCGGACCGTCTCCAGCCCGCCGACGACATCCGCCACGCCGACCCGCGCTTCGCCGGCGCGCGCCTTGGCGAGCGGCGCATCGATCACCTGGCACAGGCCCAGGTAGTGCCGCAGCGGCATCTCGCCCACGCCCACGGCGCCGTCGGCCCGGCGCGCATAATGCACCGGCCCGTCGGCGTGCGCGCCCAGGTGCACCGACGTCGTGACCGACGAGAGCTCGATGCTGCTCCCGCTCTCGATCGAACACAGCAGCTTCCGCGCAAAGGGCGTGTCGCCGGGCCAGGCCTGAATCCCCGGCGCGATCTTCGGCGTGATGTCGAACACGCGGCGGTTGTCCATGTTCATCCCTTCGCCCGGTCCGCGGCGGCGAACGCCTCCGACGCCGCGAGGCGCACCCGGTCGCGCCACATGGGGTCGACGATCTGGCCCGCCGGCGCCGGCACGCTCCCCACCACCTGGGCGACAATCCGGTCGAACTCGCGCCCCAGCGCCCGCGCCCGGGCGTACGGAACCGTCGAGAAACTCACGAGGTTGTACTGCGGCGTGGCGCGGTCGGGGAACATCTCGTGCACCGTCTGCTCCACGCGTTTCTTGTACAGGAAGTCCGCCCGCGCCGTCTTGTCGCGCATCTCCTCGAAGTTCTCGATCGCCATGTCCGCGATCGCTTCCGCGTCGGGCTTGCGCGAGCGCTCAAACTCACACAGCACGCCCCGGAAATCCCCCGCGTCGCGGGCCAGCAGTTCCGCCAGCACCCGCACATCCTCGAACGCGCAGTTCATCCCCTGCCCATAGAACGGCACGATCGCGTGCGCCGCATCGCCCAGCACGGCCGCGGCATGCCCGGAATCGGACACGTACGACCAGGGCCAGGTGCGCACCGTGACCAGCGACGACACCGGGTTGCGTCGAAAGTCCTCCACCAGCGTGGGCATGAGCGGCACGGCGTCGGGGTACTGACTCGAGAAGAACTCGCGGACCTCCTCGTCGGTCCGCAGGTTCGCGAACGAGTGCTCACCCTCGAACGGCCAGAAGAGCGTGCACGTGAACGAGCCGTCGCGGTTGGGCAGCGCGATCATCATGCTCGCGCAGCGCCGCCAGATGTGCAGCGCGTGCGGCGCCAAGCGGCACCGTTCGCGCTCCAGCCCGCCGGGCGTACGCGTTCCGCCGTCGCCGCCCG
>CALMQD010000332.1 GCA_937871415.1 uncultured Phycisphaerales bacterium
CAAGATGCTCGCCTTCATCCCCGGCCCGATGCGTACCAAGTTCGCCGCCTGACCCGCGACGCCCCCCCCCACCCCCCCACCCCCCCTCCCCGCCGCTCTCCCCGCTTCCCCCGCTCCGCCCGAGGCCCGCCCATGGCT
Organism: uncultured Phycisphaerales bacterium; assembly: GCA_937871415.1. Classification (GTDB taxonomy): domain Bacteria; phylum Planctomycetota; class Phycisphaerae; order Phycisphaerales; family UBA1924; genus JAHBK01. The sequence continues at coordinate 139 of CALMQD010000332.1, forward strand.
GAAGAACACAAGGACGAGCACGGCGAGCACGGGGGCGGCCACTCCGGCGGGCACGGCGGCGGCCATGGCGGCGGACACGGGGGCGGTCACGGCGGCGGCGAGCACGAAGAGTCCGGCGCGCCCGAGTGGCTCATCTCCTTCGCCGACAACGTCGCGCTCCTCATGGGCTTCTTCGTCATCCTCCTGGCCATGAACATGGCCAAGCAGACCGCCGGCGGCATCGGCGGCGAGGAGAAGATGGGCGGCTCTCCCAACGACCGCATGATCGATTTCGTCATCGAGATGCGCAAGGCCTTCAACCACCCCATCGACATCAACTCGACCAACCCCGAGGAACAGATCTTCGTCAAGCGCATGCGCGAGCGCCAGATCTCCGGCGAGACCCGCACCCCCGGACCCGAGGGCGACAAGAAGAACAACCAGGCCACCGACGTCGGCGATTACTTCAACCTCACCGGCTCGGTCGCCTTCCTCGAGAACGACGCCAACATCAGCCCCGAGGGACGCGACACCCTCGCCGCCATCGCCGAGCAGAAACGAGGCTCACGCTGGATGATCGAGGTCCGCGGGCACGTCTCCGCCTCCGAGGCCGCCCTCGGCGACAACCGCGGCATGGACCTCGCCTACACCCGCTCCCTCAACGCCGCCAGGGAACTCGTCGCCCAGGGGCTCCGCTGGGAGCAGCTCCGCGTCGTGGCCTGCGGCGACAACGAACGCAAGATCGGCGTCGCCCGCACCCAGGAAGACCGCCGCGCCAACCAGCGCGTCGAGATCGTCGTCACCCAGGAACTCATCGACGGCGACCCCTACGCCCAGGGCGCGAACGACTGACACCCAAACCCCGGGGCCGCCCGGAACGTATCGACAGTCATACGCCGGCGCGACCACCGGAGCACTCCGCTCAACGCCCGCCGGCATCCCGGCGGGAGGGCACACCGTGACCGGCGCACTGCACACCGACCTCTCCGGCGAACTCCTCGCCCACATGCAGGCCATCAAGGCCAAGGCCCTCGAGTACGGCCTCTCCTTCTTCGAGGTCGTCTTCGAGGTCCTCCCCTTCGACACCATGAACCAGATCGCGGCCTACGGCGGGTTCCCCACCCGCTACCCGCACTGGAAGTGGGGCATGGAGTACGACTCCCTCTCCAAGCGCGACGCCTACGGCCTCGGACGCATCTACGAGATGGTCATCAACAACGACCCCGTCTACGCCTACCTCCAGGAGTCCAACAGCGTCACCGACCAGAAACTCGTCATGGCCCACGTCTACGGGCACGCCGACTTCTTCAAGAACAACTTCTGGTTCAGCAAGACCAACCGCAAGATGATGGACGAGATGGCCAACCACGCCACCCGCGTCCGCCGCCACATCGAGCGCCACGGGCAAGAGACCGTCGAGCGGTTCATCGACGCGTGCCTCTCCCTCGAACACCTCATCGACCCGCACTCCATGTTCATGACGCGTGAAGGGGGCGGCGGCGCTCCCGCCTCGCGCTCCTCCCACCGCCACGGCGACGCCGACAACACCCCGCCCGCCGAAGACGACGCGCCCGGCGGCGACAAGTTCGCCGCCAAGGACTACATGGACCCCTTCATCAACCCGCGCGAGGTCCTCGCCCGCCAGAAGAAAGAGCGCGAGGACCAGGCCCGCGAGGCGCGCACGAAGTTCCCCAAGAAACCCACGCGCGATGTGCTGCTCTTCCTCCTCCGCAACGCGCCCCTCGAAGACTGGCAGCAGGACATCCTCGGCATCATCCGCGACGAGGCCTACTACTTCGCCCCGCAGGCCATGACCAAGGTCATGAACGAGGGCTGGGCCGTCTACTGGCACAGCAAACTCATGACCCAGCACTTCTGCCAGGCCTCCGAGATCGTCCACTACTGCGACCAGCACTCCGGCGTCCTCGCCATGGCCCCCGGCGGCTTCAACCCCTACAAAATCGGCTACGAACTCTTCATGGACATCGAACGCCGCTGGAACCGCGGCCAGCACGGCCCGCGCTGGGAAAGCCTCGAAGGCATCGGCGCCCGCGAGGCCTTCAACGACCACAGCAAGATGGGCCGCGAGAAGATCTTCGAGGTCCGGCGCATCTACAACGACGTCCAGTTCATCGACGAGTTCCTCACCCCCGAGTTCGTCGACCGCCACAAGATGTACCACTACAAGCGCGACCCGCAGACCGGCGAGGCCCGCATCGTCTCGCGCGACTTCGGCCGCATCAAGCAGACCCTCCTCTACCGCCTCACCAACATGGGCCAGCCCTTCATCTACGTCGTCGACGCCAACTACCTCAACCGCGGCGAACTCTACCTCGCGCACCAGTTCAACGGGCTCGAGGTCGACGTGAGCAAGGCCCGCGAAGTCCTCTCGGCCCTCCGCACCGTCTGGGGCCGCCCCGTGCACCTGCACGTCCACGTCGACGACGCCAACTACCTCTTCACCTGCGAGAACCCCGGCGAACAGGTGCGCAAGCAGCGCATCGGCGACGACACGCCGCGCCCGGCGCACGTCATCGAGTAATCCTCCCTGTCTCCCATCATTCTCATACGCCCGCGCCGCGCGCCCCCTCGCGGATCATCGCCGCCGCGCCCGGCGACAGGTCGCCCAGCGGCAGCACCTCGCCGCATTCCGGGCACCGCACCGCGTCGTTCTCGATCGGCAGACCAATGAACCCGTAGCGGCACCGGGCACAGGTCGTGCGATGGAGTTCCTGCCGCAGTCGTTCCCGAAAGAGCGCATGGCTGACGCTCAGCAGGAGCAGACACGGCAGCACACCCATCGCGACGAGTGCGACGAAAGCAATGACCAGACTTGGAGCGCTTCGGCCCGTTTCGCGCAGCACGTCATCTGCCGCGGAAACGACGAACA
>CALMQD010000333.1 GCA_937871415.1 uncultured Phycisphaerales bacterium
GGGGGGGAGGGGGGGGGGGGGAGGGGGGGGTGTGGGGGGGGGGGGGGGGAGGGGGGGGGGGGCGGGGGGGGGGGGAGGGGGGAAGGGCTCAAGCGAGGTCCGGAAACAGTCGATGCGTTGGGCATGGAACGGTGTCGGCGGATGTCGACGTGCGTGAGGGCGGGGGAGTTGCGCGCGCGTGTGCGCCGGGTGGTGGCGGCGCTGGTGTGCCTGGGCGCGGCGTCGGGGGTGTGGGCGCAGGAGGGCAAGGCGGGCGCGGGCAAGGAGGAGAGCCGGCCGGCGTCGGCGCGGCGGTTTGTGCGTCTGTTCACGTTCGATGACCCCGGCAACCCGGACCCGGTGCCGATGGGGTGGCTGCGCGCACAGGAAGACCCGACGCTGGTGCCGACGGGGAAGTTGGACGCGACGGGAGCGCCGACGATGCGGGTGCGCTCGGCGCGAGCGGGGTTCCCGCCGTACAACCGCGCCGCGTACGACTTCACGACGGCGGCGAGCGGGAAGGCGTCGATCCGCGTGCCGGTGAACGGGGGGAGCGCGGCGCTGCGGCTGCAGCCGGGAGAGCTGCCGATCTTCTCGGATGCGGACTACGCGGTGACGGCGAAGGTGAAGACGCGGGGGCTGGTGAACGCGCGGGCGTTTCTGACGGCGCGGATGCTCGATGCACGTCTCAAGCCGATCGAAGGGTCGGCGGTTCGATCGTCGCCGGTGGGTGATGACGGCTCGGGGCGGTGGCGGAGCGCGACGGTGGAGTTGCCGGGGAAGTTCCCGGAGGCGGCGTGGCTGCAGATCGATCTGGAGGTGCTGCAGGCGAAGTTGTGGCGTGCGCCGGGCGCGGCGGCGGACCACGAGGTGTGGGAGGAAGACCTGAACGGGACGGCGTGGTTCGATGACGTGCTGGTGTACCTGCAGCCGCGGTCGGTGCTGCGCTCGCTGAGCGTGTGCAACGTGGCGGAGGGGGATGAACGGAGCGCGGCGGAGCGGGCGGCGGCGTCGTCGGGGCTGGAAGGTCCGGCGGGCGCGGAGCGTCCGGGGCCGGTGCTGCAGGCGTCGGTGCGCGATCTGGGCGGCGATCCGCTGCAGGGGCGGATGACGGTGACGGACCTGCGCGGGAAGGCGGTGGCGACGACGCTGTTCCCGCTGGACCCGTCGGGGCTGGCGGCGGCGTGGGTGCCGCGGTTGCCGGGGTTCGGGTACTACACGGCGCGGCTGGACGTTCTGGCGCGGGCGGACGACGTGGACGATGCGGTGAGCGGCGGCGGCGCGGCGGTGGGCGGCGCGATGAACGTGGCGAGTTCGTCCCTGCCGCTGGCGTGGATGCCCTCGGCGCCGGCGCTGGGCGCGATGGCGCCGGGGAGCGCCAAGCAGTACATGGACGACCTGCGCCGGTTCGGGGTCTCGTGCGACGGCGCGGACGCGTCTCGCCTGGGCGTGGTGGCGGACGCGATCGAGCGGATGGGGACGCGGTTCGTGCTGCTGCCGATCTTTGATCCCGGCGTGGAACGGGGCGAGGTTACGGCGCACATGCAAGCGCAGTCGGCGGCGCTGGACCGGATGCTGTCGCGCGGGCAGACGCTGACGTTCGTGCTCGAGCGTGCGCCGGCGGCGCTGATCAAGTCGGCGATCCTGGACCCGGGTGACCCGATGGCGATGCTCACGCGGCCGAGCGCGGAGTGGTTCGGGTACATGCAGCCGATCCTGGACCGGTACGGCCAGCAGGTGCGGCGGTACCAGGTGGGCGCGCCGGGGATGGAGTCGAACTTCTGGCGGTCGTCGTTGAGCGCCGACGTGGCGGGGTTCGAGGAGCGGCTGTCGACGCTGGTGCCCGGGCCGCGGATCAGCCTGGCGTGGCGCGCGGACCAGGAGCGGCCGCTCTTGCGCCGGCCGGAGCCGGTGGAGGTGATCGAGGCGGGCGCGGCGGGGGCGGGGAGGGCGGGGGAGGAGGACCTCGCGGCGGCGTGGCGGCGCGCTGCGGCGCGGCGTCCGAACTGGCCGTTGCTCTCGGCGGTGACGCTGTTCGTGCCG
>CALMQD010000334.1 GCA_937871415.1 uncultured Phycisphaerales bacterium
GGGGGGGGGGGGGGGGGGGGGGGGGGGGGGGGGGGGGGGGGGGGGGGGGGGCCCCGGGGTCAATCTCTGGACGGCGGGAGTGTCGCCGGATTGAACCGGATGAGCGGACCGGACACGCGGGGTGGAAGTGGGGTTGGCGCGATTCGTCAGTCTAGTCGACCGTCTTACCATCACCCAATGCGATCGCTGATCAAAAGCCCGCGCCGGCTGCCGCTCATCGCCCCCTCCATCCTTTCCGCGGATTTCGCGCACATGGGGCGCGATTGCCGGAGCGTTCTGGGCCTGAGCAGCGGGGGGGACCTGGGCGACATCGAGGCCGCCGAGCTGCTCCACGTGGACGTAATGGATGGGCACTTTGTCCCGAACCTGACGATGGGGCCGGACATGTGCCGCGGGGTGAAGCGAGAACTTCCCGGGTGCTTCCTGGATGTGCACCTGATGGTCACGGATCCGCTGGCCTTCGCCAAGCCGTTTGTCGACGCCGGGGCGGACCATTTGACCATGCACGTCGAGGTCCTTCCTGCGGATGGTGTCGAGGCGGCCTGCCGCCAGGTTCGTGAACTGGGGGTCACCGTTGGCCTGGCGATCAACCCGCCGACCCCGGTCGAAGCCATCCTGCCCCACGTTCAGCACGCGGACCTGATCCTGGTCATGTCGGTGAACCCCGGTCGATCCGGGCAGGCGTTCATTCCAGAAGTGCTGGACAAGACCCGGGCGATCAGCGAGGAACTGGCCCCGGATCAGCGACTGGAAATGGATGGGGGCATCAAGCCGGACAATGTGGGTGAGTGCCTGGACGCGGGTTGCGATGTCGTGGTCGCGGCATCGGCGATCTTTGGGGTGCCGGCGGCCAGGCGGGCGTCGGTCATCCGCGCCCTCCGGGGCTGATCGGCATGCGTTCGTATTTTGATTGGATCTGGCGCGCGATTTCGCGCGCTCCCGCTACACTCTGAGCCTCCACCGTCGGGGTCGAATCCGGCGGTTGGGAGGGCTATCGCACGGAGTGCGATGGCGGCGAAGTTCAAGGGGGAACTACGGCACGCGGGGGTGCCGAGCCGCGGAGGTCGGACGGGGCAGGGCGGGGCGTATGGCGAAGGCATCCAAAAGGCGACTGTTGCTGGTTCGATCGGGACCCACGGAGTGGGATCTGTCAGCGCGTCTGCAGGGTCAGACGGACCTGCCGCTGGCTGAGAGCGCCGGTGGGGCGGTCCACGCCCAGATGCTCGCGGTCACCATGTCCGGGGTTTCCAGCGTGATGTTCAGCCCGGACGAGGCGAGCCGCCAGGTGGCGGCATGGCTGACCGAGGGGGACGGCGAGGGGCGAGACGCCAAGGTCCAGCAGGTCGAGGCGCTGCGCGAACTGAACCTCGGACTGTGGACAGGGCTGCGGGTCGAGGAACTGGAAACACGGTTCGAGCGTGCGGGGGCCCAGTGGATGGCGGACCCCGCGGCGGTCGCGGCCCCGGAGGGTGAGACGATCGCCGACCTCGAGAGCCGACTGCTCCCGGTGCTGGAAAAGGCTCTGACGCGCCGCCGGACGTCTACTGCGATCGCGGTGGTGGTGAGGCCCATCGCGTACGCGATGCTCCGCTGCCGCCTCGAGCGGCTGGCGACAAGCGACATGACCCGGTTTGTGGGGCCATGGGAGTCGTTGGGACCGATGTGGTTTGAACTGGACAAGGACGACCCGCGCCTGGCGGTTGCGCCGCCGGAACCGGTCGCGCCGTCCAAGGCGCCCGCCGCCTGAAGCCCCGTGCGGCGGTACGAAGTCCGCCGAGGCCTCGAAGCAAGGAACGAACGCGCATGAGCCAGACGGCCGCGAAAACCTGGACGGAACTCAAGACGCCCCGCAAGTCCGCGATCCCCGAGGGGCTGTGGCTGCGCTGCCCGTCGTGCGAGCAGATGATCTATCGCAAGCAGATGGAGACGAACCTCCACGTCTGCCCGGAATGCTCGCACCACTACCGCATCGGGGCGAGCGAACGCGTGAAGCAGCTCGCCGACCAGGGCTCGTTCGAACCTCTGTTCACGAACCTGTCGCCGACGGACCCGCTGGGTTTCAAGGACCTCAAGACGTACCGCGACCGCCTGGCGGCGGAGCAGAAGAAGTCCGGTCAGGTGGACGCGATCAAGGCGGGCACGTGCTTCATCAAGGGCCGTCCCGCGATGCTCGCGGTGCTGGACCTGGACTTCATGATGGGTTCGATGGGTTCGGTCGTCGGCGAGACCGTGACGCGTGCGATCGAGGCGGCGACCGACCGCAACCTGCCGCTGATCGTGGTCTCGGGTTCGGGCGGGGCGCGCATGCAGGAGTCGGGTCTGTCGCTCATGCAGATGGCCAAGACCAGCGCGGCGCTGGCGAGACTCTCGGACGCGGGCGGGCTGTTCATCTCGGTCCTGACGGACCCGACGACCGGGGGCGTGACGGCGTCGTTCGCGATGCTGGGCGACGTGATCATCGCCGAGCCCAAGGCGCTCATCGGCTTCGCCGGCCCGCGCGTCATCCAGCAGACCATCCGCCAGGAACTGCCCGAGGGCTTCCAGCGCTCGGAGTATCTGCTGAAGGCGGGCATGGTCGATCGGGTCGTGCACCGCAACGAACTGCGATCGGAACTCGCAAGATTGATCGATTACTCCGGGCTTTGATCCGGGACTGGGCCCCACCGGTTCGCCGGGATGAGTTACGCGGGCGGAGCCCCGCCGAACCCCGCGTCGGTCTTCGACGATGCGGCGCTTGAAGGATCGAGCGATGCGCGACCACGGGCCGAGCCCGGACACGAGTTGGTGGCAGTTTCTCGCGGCGGGCGTCGCCTACGCGATCCTCAGCACGCTCGCGTTTCCGCCGGCAAGCCTCTGGCCGATCGCGTTTGTCGCGCCGTTGCCGCTGGTGTGGGCCGCGTGCCGCGCCCGCGGGCGCTGGTTCGTCGCGGGGTTCTGGACGGGCGTTGGGACGCTTCCGTTCTGGTTCTTCGAGCACCTGTACTTGATGGACGTTACGGCGCCGGGGTATCCGGGGCTGTGTCTCTACCTCGCGGTGTACCCGGCGCTCGCGGTGATTCTCACGGACCGCCTGCTGCGATTCTCGCCGGGGTTGCCCGCGGCGATCGGCGTTCCGCTCTGTTTCACGGGACTCGAACTGCTGCGGGGCGAGGTCGTCGCGC